>JBJTBO010000354.1:0-7341 GCA_046091445.1 Planctomycetaceae bacterium
CGGCGCGCTCGCCGTCCCCGACGACATCCACTTCGCGGCGGCCCTCCCCACCCCGCGGAGCGGCAAGATCCGGCGGCGCCTGCTGAAGGACGTCGCCGCCGGACGCGAGAGCGTCGGCGAAACGCCGACGCTCGAGGACTACACGGTGCTCGCGACCCTGCGGGGCCACGACGAGTAGGCCCCCGGCGGGCGACGGGACAACGACGGGCCTATGGACGTCGGCGAGGTGCATGAAAAAACCCGCCCGGGCCTGTGCGGCCCGGACGGGTCTTTGTCGCATCATCGCGTGGGCCGCGGCCGCGAGCCGCCGCCGGCTCAGCCCGCCAACTTGGTGAGTGTCTCGACCATCGGCGCCACGACCGGGCCGAGCAGGTCCTTCACTCCCGGCAGCGCGAGAACCTTCTCGACGATCGGGCCGAGCGTCTTCAGTCCGTTCGCCACGAACTCGCCCACGAGCGTCCGGCTCGCCTCGGGCAGGTCGGCCGTCTGCTTCTGCAACGCCTCGACCTTCGGCGCGAAGGCCTCGAACGTCGGCAGGGCCGCCTCGGCCGACGCCGCATCCTTCACGCCCTCGAACGCCTTGGTCATGTCGCCGAACATGCCCGCAAGACCCTTCACGACATCGGCGGCGTCACCGAGGTTCTCCGGGAGCTTGAACACCTCCTCGGTCACCACGGCCTTCACATCACCGGCGACCCGCTCGATGACCGCGGTGCGGTCCACCACGGTGTCGCCCTTGCGCTCGATCGTCTCCTCCATGACCACCTCGTCCGGCATGCGCACGGCGGGGGCCGGCGGAGCGACCGCCTGGTCCGCGGGCTTGTTCCGCCAGAGGTAGAGGCCCGCACCGATGGCTCCGAGGAGCAGCAGCGGGATGAGCCAGCCGGGCAGCCCGGAGGACGAGGGCTCGGGAGCGTGGCCGTGGCCGCCGTGACGGGCCGGCTGGACGCTCGAGCCGCCGACGGCCGACATCGCCGACATCACGCTGTCGAGCGAGAGCCCGCCCGGCACCGCGCGGGAGATGTTGGAGGCCTGCTCCGAGAAGAGACGCGAGACGCCCGATGCATCGGGACGACCCGTGAACTGCTTCGCCACCATCCCGAGCACGATCGGCGCGAGGTAGGTGAGCAGCGACTTCACGGTGCCGGGGTTCATCTTGAGGAACGTGCCGAGCAGGCTCGTGAGGAGCGATGCCGTGCCGCCGCCCGAGCCGCCACCGAGCAGCGAGCCGAGGAGGCTGCCGCCGATCTTCTCGAGGCCGGAGGCCTGTCCGCCGCCGAGCATCCCCGCGAGGTTGCCGAGCATCGAGAGATCGAGACCGCCCATCGCCTTGGCGAGCTGGTCGGCACCGCCCTGCGAGGAGGCCATCTTGCCGAAAATCTGCAGGAGCGCCGGCACGGCGGCACCCGTCGCCGAACGTGTCTGCGACTCATCGGCTCCAATCAGACCGCCGAGCTTGCCCAGCACGTCGCCGGACAGCTGCCCCGAAATGAGATCCACGATATTCATCCACGCGTCTCCAGAAGGAAGGAATCGAACCCGTGTGCGGGTGTCCCGTCTTCTGTGACGAGTGTGATCCGGCCCGGACGTCCGGGCTGTCCGTCCAGGGGCGCGCCGCTCGGGCGGTTGTAGTGGTCGGCCGAAGGTGCCGCAAGGAACCGGGGCGTGCCGGCAGGCAGGAGGCCGGCGACCGGGGACGCACATTCGTTCCCACCGCGCCTTTTTGTCGGATTTCTACCAGTAGACGTACTGCAGGAAGCGCTCACGATCGGCCTTCGGCAGCGCGTCGACCCGGGGAATCACCCAGCGGTTCTCCTCGGTGTCGAGGAGCAGTTTGCCGTCGTCCCCGAAGTCGACGGCCTGGCTCTGGGTCCAGCGCGTCGTGAAGCCGCGACGGCCGACGTCCGTCTCGACGTCGAAATCGAGATACCCGTGCGCCAGTCGCACGGCGTGCACGCGGTCGATGCGTCGCACGAGGGCGCTGCGACGCAGGGCTTCACGGACGATCGTGCGGCCCGCCTCGTCCCAGTCCGCCAGCGTGCGGATCATGCCGAGTTCGACCTCCTCGCCGTCCTCCTCCCAGCCGCGCACCGACAGGTACGACTCGGGGTGGGATGCGGGGAACGTGCGCAGCACGAAGACGCCACGGGCCGCGGGGCCGTCCACCGACTCCATCTCGATCCGCCCATGGTCGCCGACGACGAAGCGGTGTCGTCCGGGCTCGAGCCACTCGATCCCGGACGCGGCTCGCTCCTCCGCCGCGCCGCCTGCGGGTCCCGACTCCTCGACGAGCAGCGTGTCGATCGTCGGCTGCTTCGAGACCTGCGTCTGGATGCGGACGAGCCTCGCGTAGATTCCGTCGGAGTCGGGCAGCGCCGCATGCGACCCCTCCTCCGCCAGGCGTCCCCGGTCGAAGACGAGGATGCGATCGGCGTTGCGCAGCGTCGACAGCCGGTGGGCGATCGCGATCGTGGTGCGGCCGCGGACGAGCACCGCGAGCGCCTCCTGGATCGCCCGCTCCGCCTCGGCGTCGATGCTGCTCGTGGCCTCGTCGAGCACGAGAATCCGCGGGTCGTAGAGGAGCGTGCGGGCGATCGAGAGCCGCTGCTTCTCGCCTCCGGAGAGCCCCGCGCCCCGCTCTCCGAGCAGGGTCTCGTAGGCGAGCGGCTGTCGGCAGAGAAAGTCGTGGGCGCCCGCCGCCTTGGCCGCGGCGAGCCCCTCCTCGATCGTCGCCTCCGGTCGGCCGTAGGCGAGATTCTTCCAGATCGTCCCGCGAAACAGGTACGAATCCTGAAACACGATCCCGAGGCGCCCGCGGAGATCGCGGGTGGCGAGCCGGCGCACGTCGATGCCATCGACGGAGATCGTGCCCTCCTGCACGTCGTGGAACCGTGCGAGCAGGTTGACCAGCGTGGTCTTCCCCGATCCCGAGCGACCGACGATGCCGACCATCTCGCCCGGTCGCACGGTGAACGAGACGTCGTGCAGGACCGGCTGGTTCCGGTCGTACCCGAACGTGACGTTGTCGAAGCGGATCTCGCCACGGACGTCGTTCCAGGGCTCGGGATTCGCCGGCTCCGTGACCATGGCGGGCGTGTCGAGCAGTTCCAGCACCCGCTTGCTCCCCGACAGGAAGCTCGTGAGCCACGTGGTGAAGTGCGACAGCGCTCCCAAGGGCGCGTAGAACATCGCGAGGTACGCGAGGAAGGCGATCAGCTGGCCGAGCGTCATGCCGCCGCCGATCACGTCGCGACCGCCGACGTACCAGACGATGAGGCCGCCGAGACTGAAGACGATCTGCATCGAGGCGGCGTAGGTCGTGTTGGTGTGCTCCACCCACTGCCGCCACTGCCGCAGGTGGTCGCTCGATTCGTGGAAGCGGCCCTGCTCGCGCGGCTCCTGCGCGAAGGCCTTGACGACGCGGATGCCGGAGAGCATCCCGGACAGCCGCGACATCTGCTTGCTGGAGGCGTCCCACAGCCGGTAGTGCTTCGGGTAGACGTGCTTCCAGAAGATCCACGACCCGAGCACCACCAGGGGCACGGGGATGAGCGTGTAGAGCGCGAGCTTCGGGTTGATCCACACGAGCATGCCGCCCACCGCGACCAGCTGGACGATCTGGAGGAGGAAGCCGCCCGTGAACTGGTGCACGAGCCCGTGAAGCACCTCGCTGTCGTGCGCCACCCGGCTGATCATCGATCCGACCTGGTGGCGGTCGTAGTACGCCACCGAGAGCTCCTGGAGCTTGCGCACCATCGCGTCCCGGAGCGTCGCCGTGATCCCCGTGCCGATCGCCGTCGCGAGGCGGCCCTTGAGCACGCCGACCGCCGAGAGCAGCACCCGCGAAAACGCCAGCGCCAGCACCACGAGCAGAAGCGCCGTGCGGAAGTCGGGCAGTGCCGTGCCGACCGGGTCGTCGGTGCGGGCCGACAGGATCCGGTCGACCATGTACTGCTGCAGCTTCGGCGGCACGAGCTCGGCCACGACGCCGAGGAACGTGAGCACCACGAGCAGCACGGCCCCGCGGGAGTAGGGCGCGAGCAGTTCGCCGACCCGCCGCAGGATCTGCCCCTTCTGGAGGCAGCGCGGACAGCTGTCGTCGGCCGTTTCGAGCCGCAGGTCGCACGAGGGACAACGCGGCGGATCGAGCGGGCCGTCGACGACCAGGGCGATGTCGCCGGAGGCGCCCTCGCGGTGCCGCTCGAGCGCGCGCGACACCTTGTGGAAGCGTCCGGCGAGCGCGTTGGAGTAGCGCACGACGTCGATCCAGCCGCCGTCGACCCGCACCTGGAGCGTGCCGCCGCCGAGGCCGGCCGTCGTCCGCACCTTCGAGATGGCGGTCCAGCCGATCCGGCGGATCGGCGCGGCGGGGCCGGGTGGCGGAGCGTCCTGGACGGTCAGCCCGGACTCGGTGACGACGAGCCACTCCCGGGCGGGATCCCCCGCGAGCGACACGTCGGTATCGATGCACACGAGGGCCCGGTCGGCATCCGCGGGGGGTGTCGGGGCGGCGGTCGGTGGCGGGGCTGCCGCCCCCGTCGTATCTTCTGCGATGCGAGGGCGGGCCGCGGTCGTGGCGTCGATGTCGCGATCCCTCGCGGAACTGGACTCACGGAGCATGTGCATGCGATACGCAGGAACGACGGTGGCGGTTCGCCGATCCCCGGCTGGTCGACTCGGCGCGGCGATCCTCGCGGCCGCCGGCCTGATGACCGCCGGCGGGGCAACCCGTGCCGCGGACGACGGCTTCGAGCCACTCTTCGACGGGAAGAGTCTGGCAGGTTGGAAGCCGTCCGAGAATCCCTCGACCTGGAAGGTCGTCGATGGGGCGATCGTCTGCCATGGCCCGCGCAGTCACCTCTTCTACGTCGGGGCGAATCCCGAGGCGCCGGCCGTCTTCCGCAACTTCCACCTGCGTGCCGAGGTGATGACCCGGCCCGGCTCGAATTCCGGCGTGTTCATCCACTCGCGCTTCCAGGACGACGGGTGGCCGCAGACCGGCTACGAGGTGCAGGTGAACAACACCCAGCGCGACCCGGTCCGCACGGGCAGCATCTACAACGTCGTCAAGAACTTCACCCCGCCGGCGCAGGACGACATGTGGTTCCTGCTCGAGGTCGTCGTCCAGGGCAAGGCCGTGCGGGTGTCGGTCGACGGTCGGGTGCTCTTCGAGTTCGTCGAACCGGAGGGTGTGACCGGCACCAGGCGGCTCTCCGAGGGACTCTTCGCCCTCCAGGGCCACGACCCCGACAGCGAGGTGCACTACCGTCGGTTCGAGGTGAAGCGGCTCGACTGAGAGCCCCCTTCGGGCCGTCCCGCAGAAACCGCCGGTCGCCCTTCAACTTCCCGGACGACTCTGCCGATAATGCCGGGGATGCGGGGGATGCCGGTTGGGCGCCCCGCCGCTCACCGGAGGGACCCATGGTCACGACGAAACTGCCTGCCGGCATCCGCGACGACATCACGCAGTGCATCGGGCACACGCCGCTCGTCCTCCTGCGCCGCGTCACGGAGGGCTGCGTGGCCACGGTCGCGGGCAAGATCGAGAACATGAACCCGCTCTGGAGCGTGAAGGATCGCATCGCGTGCGCGATGATCGACGCAGCCGAGCGCGACGGCCGGATCGGCGCCGACACGGTCGTGATCGAGCCGACGAGCGGCAACACGGGCATCGGGCTCGCCTACGTCTGCGCGGCCCGTGGCTACAAGCTCCGCGTCACGATGCCCGAGAGCATGAGCCTCGAGCGCCGACGGATGCTCAAGGCGCTCGGTGCCGAGCTCGTGCTCACCCCGGCCGCCGAAGGGATGCCGGGCGCCGTGCGCCATGCCGAGGAGATCAGCCGCTCGTCGACCCAGTACTTCATGCCGCAGCAGTTCAAGAACCCGGCCAACCCGGACGTGCACCGGCGGACCACCGCCGAGGAGATCTGGCGCGACACCGAGGGGCAGGTGGACATCGTGGTCTGTGGCGTGGGAACGGGCGGGACGATCACCGGCGTCGGCGAGGTGCTCAAGAGCCGCAAGCCCTCCGTCCGGGTCGTGGCGGTGGAGCCCGCCAACAGCCCCGTCATCTCGCAGAAACTCGCCGGCGAGCCGATCAAGCCGGGCCGCCATACGATCCAGGGCATCGGCGCCGGCTTCATTCCCGACATCCTCAACCTGGACGTCATCGACGAGGTCGTGAAGGTCGACGACGAGGATGCGATGGAGACGGCGCGTCAGATGGCGAAACGCGAGGGCCTCATGTGCGGCATCAGCTGCGGCGCGGCGGCCTGGGGTGCGCTCCAGGTGGCGCGGCGGCCCGAACATGCGGGCAGGCTCGTCGTCGTGGTGCTGCCCGACCTCGGCGAGCGCTACCTCTCGACGCGGCTGTTTCCCGAGTGACCCGGGGTCGGATCGACCGGGCGGCCGGACCGGTTCCTCCACCGAGGACGTCGAGCGACGACCGGATCGCCGATCCGGCCCGCAGCCAGCTACACTGTTTCCGGGCGAGGCGGCCCGCGGCATGAGCAGACGGCGATGGTTCGGCCTTCGTCCCCCACCGCGTGCGCATCGGTCACCATTCCCGGGATGATCGCACCATCCGCCGGTGAACTCCCCGTCGTTGGCGGCGACCTTGCCGCATGGTGCGCTCGGGCGGGTCTCGACGACCACGGCTCAGCCGGGCGGAGCCTCGCGGCGCTCGGTTCGCACGGCCTGACAGCCGATCTCGTCGCGACGCTCTGCGAGCGACTCCCCGCCTTGCTGCGCGGGCTCGGCGATGCGGACCGCGTGCTCGTCGCCCTCGAACGATTCATCGGAGCGGTCCGCAGCCCACTTGCGACGGGTGCCCTGTTCGAGCGCGACCCCCGTGCGCTCGAGACCCTGCTGCGCCTCTTCGCGGCAAGCCCCTACCTCGCCGAGGTGACCATCGGCGATCCCGAGGCGTGGGAGCGGGGGCGGGTCGATCAGGGGCGCCCGGAGAAGCGCGAGGCGCTCGAGGCAAGCCTCGCGATGGAGCTCGGCGGGGCCGCCGATACCGACACCGTGATGCGTGCGCTGCGGCGGTTCAAGCGGCGGCAGATGCTGCGGATCGCGTACGGCGACATCGTGGGAGGGCAGCGGGTCGAGACGGTCGTCACCCAGCTGGCGCACGTCGCCGACTGCATCGTGCAGGCCGCCGTGCGGACGGCGGTCGAGTCGGTCGCCCTGCGACGGGGCAGGCCGATCGACGAGACATCCGGCGGGCCCGCGATGATCGCGGTGATCGCGCTCGGAAAGCTCGGCGGCGGGGAGCTGAACTACTCGAGCGACATCGACCTCGTCTTCGTGCACTCCGCGGAGGGACGGACCGCGGGACCG
>JBJTBO010000355.1:0-2299 GCA_046091445.1 Planctomycetaceae bacterium
TCCGTGAGCCACGGCAGCATCGCGTCGAGGACCCGCGGGTCGAGCCGTGTCGTCGCGTGGTTGTCGAGATAGATCATCACGCCCCCCGCCGCTCGGCCGACCGGGACGCAGGCCCCGGGCTCCTCGCGCGGCCGCCCGGTGCGACCCGCGGTGCCGTCGCCCCGACGTCACACCAGCCGACCGTCGGCCAGCGCGTCGAGCACGATCTGCGACCAGGTCTCGAAGCGGTCATGGGCGGCGAGCAGGGCGTCGAGTGGCTCGAACCCGCAGTCCACCAGCTGGCTCTCGCGCGGTCGCGCGTCGGCCCGCTCGAGCTCGAGCACGTGGACGATGCCGAGGTGGACGCTGCCCACCGCATTCGAATCGTCGTTGATGAGCCCCACGCACCGGCTCGTCCCCGGCGAGGCGATCACCACCTCCTCGTCCAGTTCGCGCCGCATGCCCGCCTCGTACGACGTGTCGTCGCCCCGCTCGCCGTCGAGCGTGGAGATGTGGCCGCCGATGCCGACCGATCGCTTCGCCCGCAGCCGGGCCTCCCCCTGGCCGCCACCGCGCGTGTAGGCGAAATACCGACGCGCGTCGCGGGTCGCACCGCACGCCAGCAGGCAGTACGGGATCAACTGCTTGAACGACGGATCCTCCTCGACCCGGGCGCGGGGCCGCCACGTGGTGTGACGCGGATCGAGCAGGAGTGGCAGGTAGGCCGCGGAATCGGCACGGAATCCCTGAAAGGCTCCTGCCTGATCGAACAGGGCGCGCGGCACGACGAGGACGTGCTCCTCGTGGGCCTCGGCGCCCTGGGGGGGCATGGTCGTGGATGGGGACATCGTGGCGTTCACCGGTGCGGCGGGACGTGCTGGACCATGCGAGAGCATACGGCAAACGGGGCCCTCCACGCGCGGTGCTCCCGGCGTCGCGGCGGAGGGGCTCAGGGCACGAGCAGCATCGCGTCGCCGTAGCTCAGGAAGCGGTAGCGCTCGCGGATCGCCTCGTCGTAGGCACGCCTGATGATCGATCGTGACGCGAAGGTGCTCACGAGCACGAGCAGCGTGGTCCGCGGAAGGTGGAAGTTCGTCACGAGCGCGTCCACGGCCCGGAAGCGGAATCCAGGCCGGATGAAGAGGTCGGTGGAACCCTCCCATGAGGCGACGACGCCGTGCCGCGCGGCCGTCTCGAGGGTGCGGACCGTCGTCGTGCCGACGGCCACGACCCGGCCGCCGCAGCGGCGCGTCTCCGCGATCGCAGCGGCCGTCTCCGGTGGACAACGGCACCACTCGGTGTGCATCGGATGCTCGTCGATGCGGGAGGACGTGATCGGGCGAAACGTGTCGAGGCCGACGTGGAGCGTGACCGTGGCGCGTGCCACGCCCCGTTCGGCGAGCCGCTCCAGCAGATCCTCGGTGAAGTGCAGCCCGGCCGTCGGAGCCGCGGCCGACCCGGCGGCACGCGCGAAGACGGTCTGGTAGCGCTCGACGTCGGCGGCGTGCGCCACCCCGCCGCGCACGTAGCCCGGCAGCGGCACGCGGCCCACCCGCGCGAGCGCCTCCTCCACCGGCACCTCGACGTCGGGCCGAGCGAGCCACGCCCCGCCCGCGCCCCGCGCGACGAGCACGAGTCCGAAGCCGTCCCCGCCCGGAAGCGGGTCGAGCGCGATGCGTTCGCCGACCGCGGGGCTGCCGCGCGTGCGGGCGAGCATCACCCAGGCTCCGGCGTGCGGACCGTCGGCCTCGGTCCGGAGGTAGAGTCCCTCCCACGCACCCCCGGTGCGGGCACGGCGGCCGACGAGCCGAGCCGGCACGACGCGGGTGTCGTTGACCACGAGCAGGTCCCCGGGCTCGTGGATGTCGGGCAGGTCGCGGACGTGCCGGTGGGTGAGGCCGCCGTCGGCCCGCGAGACGACGAGCAGTCGCGCCGCCGACCTGTCGGCGAGCGGCTCCTGCGCGATCCGCTCCGCGGGCAGTTCGTAGTCGTACTCTCCGGCCTCGCCAAGCTCGTCCACTTCCATTCCCGCAGCCTAACCCGGCCTTCGCCCGCAGCCCACAAGGCACAACTCTCTCGACCGCACGGCGCTCGACCCGGGGGGGCCACGCGAAAGGGGCGCGAAAGAGACGGACATCGTTTGCGACAACGTGAGGTGGCACTGCCGCGTCTTGGCACGCAAACGGAGCCAGTCCCTGTCCAAGCGTGGCGCACGCTTTCCAGCGTGCGAATGGACGCTTCAGCACCTGTCCGGCCCGACGCGCCCGTGCAACCGTCCCCGCCTCTCCCTTCGTGGCGCACGCTTTCCAGCGTGCGCATG
>JBJTBO010000356.1:0-2844 GCA_046091445.1 Planctomycetaceae bacterium
CACGCGCGAGCGGCAGTCGCATCGTGAAGGTGGTGCCGACGCCGACCGTGCTCTCGACCGTCACCGTTCCTCCGTGTGCCTGCGCGATGTGCTTGACGATGGAGAGGCCGAGGCCGGTCCCGCCGAGCGAGCGACTGCGGGCGCTGTCCACGCGATAGAACCGCTCGAAGAGCCGTGGCAGGTGCTCGGGGGCGATGCCGCGGCCTTCGTCGCGGACGGAAAGGACGAGCTGCGCGGTCCCGTCGACGCCCTCGGCGACGGCGTCGATCGTGGTCGTGCGGCCGTCGTCGCTGTATTTGATCGCGTTGTCGGCGAGATTGATGAGCGCCTGCTCGAGGAGCGGCGGGTTGACCTCCGCCACGAGGTCATCCGCACACGAGGTCACCAGACGGATCGACTTGTCGGCGGCACGCGGCGCGCACTCGCCGACCACGGCCGTGAGCACGTCCGCGATCCGGGCCGGCTCGAGCGGCAGCGTGCCCGCCCCCTCGCTTTGCTCGATCCGTGACAGGGCGAGCAGGTCCTCGATGATCGCCGCCAGACGGTCGGCCTGCTTCGCGACGATCTGCAGGAACCGTCGGTTGTCGACCGGATCGTCCGCCGCGCCGTCCAAAAGCGTCTCGACGAACCCCTTGATCGAGGCGATGGGAGTCTTCAGCTCGTGTGAGACGTTCGCCACGAAGTCTCGACGCACGTTTTCCAGCCGCTGCACATCGGTGACGTCGTTGAGGACGATCACCGCTCCCCCCTCCCCCGACAGATCGCGGAGGGCCGTGCCCCGCAGCCGGATCGTGCGGTCCCGCGGGCCCCGCAGCACGAGATCGTCCTCGACCGGATCCCGACAGTCGATGGCGAGCAGGGCGAAGCGGCGCAGGTCCGGGTTGCGGACGACCTCCTGCAGCGGCCGGCGGACGGCGTCCTCCACGTCGAGGCCGAGCAGGTCGGCAGCGGCGCGGTTGATGCCGAGAATCCGCTGGCGGGCATCGATCGCCAGCACGCCCTCCATCATGCTGCCGAGCACCGCCTCCTGCTGCGTGCCCTGTCGTCCGATGAGCAGGCCGCGCTCCTCGAGCTGTTCGCGCAGCGTGGCGACGGCGCTGGCAATCGTCGCGAGCTCGAGGACGTCACAGGCGGGCAGACGGACGGCCGGCTGGCCATCCGCGAGCCGCGCCGTGGCGGAGGCGACGTCCCGCACCGGTTCGACGGAGCGGCGACAGAAGACGTACCCGGCGGCGAGGGCGGCGGCGGCGCAGGCGAGCTGCCCGCCGAGCAGCAGCCTCTGGGAGCGGGCGAGATCGCGGTCCGACTCGCTCGTATCCCGACTGGCGCGCACCAGGGCGGTCGGTGCCTCGGGCGGTCCGTGCGGCACGGTGACGGAGAGAACCCGCCGACCCGTGGTGACGTCGAACCAGCTCGCCGCGCGCGCGCCGTCGCCGGCCCGCGGTCGGCGGGCCACCGCGTCGGCTGGCCGGTCATCGGCAGTGCCGGCCTGACCCGCCCGCACCCGCAGGCCCCCGTCGGGTCGGAGCAACTCGACCACGACCGGCGCCCCGCCGAGCACGCTCCGTGCCCGCTCGACGAATGCGTCGTCAGCGGGCGCCTCACCGGCCGGCACGCCGTCGAGCACGGTCCGGGCCACCTCCTCGAGACGGTGTCGCTGGGCCGCGTCGGCCAGGTCCGCCAGCCGCACCGAGGCCAGCCAGTAGCAGCAGACGAGCACACCCGCCACCAGGGAACACCAGCCCGCGAAGAGATGCCAGAGGAGGCTGGTGCGGGGCATGACCGAAGTCTGGTGTCAGGCCCGGAAGCGGTACCCCACACCACGGACCGTCTCGATGTAGGTCCCGTACGCGCCGAGCTTCTTGCGGAGGCCGGCGACCTGGACGTCGACCGACCGTTCCGTCACAGGATAATCCTCCCCCTTCACCGCGTCGACGATCTGCATCCGGGTGTACGCCCAGCCCGGGCGCTTGGCCAGAAACTGGAGCAGGGCGAACTCGGTGTAGGTCAGCTCCAGCGGCTGACCGGCGAGCATCACCTCGTGCCGTCCCGGATGGATGGCGAGCTCGTGCACCTCGATCGTGGTCTCGAGCTGCTCGCGGCGGCGGGCCTCGTGACGTCGCAGGAGCGCACGCACCCGGGCGGCGAGAACCTTCGGGCTGAACGGCTTGGCGATGTAGTCGTCCGCACCGCGCTCCAAACCCACGATCATGTCCGACTCCTCACCCTTGGCGGTGAGCATCACGATCGGGATTTCGCGCGTCTTCGAGTCGCCCTTGAGCCGGCGGCAGACCTCGAGACCGTCGACGTTCGGCAGCATCCAGTCGAGCACGATGAGATCGGGCGGCTGTCGTCGGGCCGAGCGGAGCGCCTCCTCGCCGGTGCCCGTGCACTCCACCTCGAAGCCTTCCTTCGTGAGGTTGTAGCGGACGAGCTCGAGGAGATCGTCCTCATCGTCGACGACGAGGATGCGCTGGGCAGGCAGCTGACCGGCACCAGCCTTGGACTTGGAGGCCGACTGTTTCGCGTCCGCTCGCATGGGAAAGACCGTGGCGCTCATGATGGTGCGGGTGGGGCTGTCGGGCCGAGACGGGCCTCGGTCGGCCGGAGGATCGTTTCGACGCAGAAGAACGACTTCGGGCAGGGTAACCGTCGATCGATGCCGCTGGAAGCGTTAGTTTTGCGTGAGAGAATCGACGACGGAGGTCGCAACTCCATGGTTGGAAGGCATGTTTTTCGCGTTTTTGGACGCATTCGATGCGTTCCTATACTCCAGACATGAGTGCGGACGAGTCCGACACGCTCGCGAGGACCGTGGAGAAATGCCTCGCGCAGCTCGCCGCG
>JBJTBO010000357.1:0-19352 GCA_046091445.1 Planctomycetaceae bacterium
TCTCCACACGTGGCCCGCGAGGGGTTGCCCATGCCAATCGAGACGGCGTAGGAAACCGAGCGAAGCCTGGAGGGCGAAGCGAGGTTTCCTCCGAGCGAGCGTAAGGCAGGATGCCTGAAGCGAGCGTCCGGCGAGACGGCATGGTCGACCCCGAGCCTGCGTACGCAACGCCCAACCCGCGTCCGACGAGACGGCATGGGCGACCCCGAGCCTGCACATACGACGCCCGCCGGCCATCCGGCGAGACGGCATGGGCAACCCCGAGCCGGCGTTCAGGGAAATCTCGCGTGCGATCATCGATCCAGCTCCGCGGCGATGATGTTGAGGCTGCCGAGGACGGCGACCACGTCGGAGAGCGTGTGGCCGCGGATGAGCCGCGGGAAGAGCGCAAAGGGGAGCACGGACGGCGGGCGGCAGCGGGCGCGGGAGGCGGTCTCGTTGCCGTCGCCGACGATGGAGAAGCCGAGCTCGCCGTTGGGCGCCTCGATCGCGGCGTAGATCTCCTCGCAGGGCACCTCGAAGCCGCGATTGCTCATCGAAAGCTCGAAGTGGGAGATCGTGCCCTCGATCGTGGAGTAGACCTGCTTCTTCGTGGGCAGGGCCGTGCGCTGGTCGATGCCGACGTTCACCGGCCCGGCCGGGATGTTTTCGAGGGCCTGGGCCACGATCTTCAGGCTCTCGCGCATCTCCTGCATGCGCACGAGGTAGCGGGCGTAGCAGTCGCCCGCGGTCGCGCAGCAGATCCGGAAGTCGTAGTCGGCGTAGGCGAGGTAGGGCTCGTCCTTGCGCAGGTCCCGGGTCACGCCGCTGGCCCGGGCGACCGGCCCGGTCGCGCCGCGGTTGATCGCCTCCTCCTTGCCGAGGACGCCGACCCCCTTCGTGCGGTCCACGAAGATGCGGTTGCGCGTGAGAAGCCGCTCCATGTCGTCGAGGGTCTTCGGAAACGTCTTCACGAAGGTCCGGATCTTCTCGATCACCAGCGGCGTGAAGTCCTGGGACACGCCGCCGACCCGGGTGTAGGAGTTGGTGAAGCGGGCGCCGCACAGGGTCTCGAAGATGTCGTAGATCACCTCACGCTGGTAGAAGCCGTAGAGGAAGAAGGTGAAGGCGCCCGTGTCGAGGCCCACGGCGCCGTTGCACAGCAGGTGGTCGCTGATGCGGGCGAGCTCGGCGATGATCGTGCGGATCACCCGGCAGCGCGGCGTGAGCTCGATGCCCAGGAGCGTCTCGACCGCGTGGTGCCACGCGACGTTGTTGGCCATCGGCGAGATGTAGTTCATGCGGTCGGTGACCGTCACGTACTGGTTGAACGTGAGGTGCTCGCCGATCTTCTCGAAGCCGGAGTGGAGGTAGCCCATCTCGGGCATCGCATCGACCACCCGCTCGCCCTCGAGCTTGAGCACGAGCCGCAGCGTGGTGTGCGTGGCCGGATGCTGCGGCCCGAAGTTGAGCGTCCAGAGGTAGTCCTCGCTCCGCGTGGCGGCCGCGGGAGCCTCGGGCGATTCGATCCGGGGCGGGGCGATCGACATGGCTCAGCTGTTCTCCCGCGTGATGATCGGGAAGTTGTGCCGTTCGCCGCGGCCCTGGAGCGGGTAGTCCTTCCGCAGCGGATGTGCGGTGAACTCCTCGGGCATGACGAGCCGGCGCAGGTCGGGATGGCCCTCGAACCGGATGCCGAAGAGGTCCCACACCTCGCGCTCGAGCCAGTCGGCGCCCTGCCAGAGCGGCACCATGCTCGGGACGGTCGGCCAACGCTCGTCGTCCGCGACGGGGTCGTCGACGAACACGCGGATCGTCAGGCGCTGGTTGGTGACGGTGGAGGCGAGGAGGTAGATGAGCCCGTAGCGCCGTCCGGCGCACTCGGCCATCCCCATCGGGGGTTCGCGGTATTCGAGGTAATCCACGCACGAGATGTCGACGAGCAGGTCGAAGCCCCGCTCCTTGAGCAGACGCATGACGGGCAGCAGCGTGCCCGCCGGCACCACGACGCGTGTCTGGCCACGGAACACCGACGACGCGAGCCCGACGAAGCGGCCGTTGAGCGCGTCGACCACGTCCGCGACGGACGGCGACTGGCCCGGCTCCTCGCGGCGTGTGGCGTGTGTCATCGTTGCGGCCATGCCCTGGGCGAATGGAATCTGCGGCTCAACGGCCGACGAGCGAACCGGCCTCGGCCGCGATCTCGCGCTGGAGCACCGGATTGCGGGAGGCATCGACCGACAGCGGCGCGGCGATCTCGACGAGGGCCCGCTTCCGCGCCTGGCGACCGGCCGTGTCGAACTCGCGGCCGGTGATCGTGCCCTCGCGCTGGATCTTGTCCTGCAGGTCGATGATCGCCTGAATGAGCTGCTCCGGCCGCGGCGGACAGCCCGGCACGTACATGTCGACCGGGATGAAGCGGTCGATGCCCTGGACGACGGCGTAGGTGTCGAACACGCCGCCCGTGCTCGCGCACGCCCCCATCGAGATGCACCACTTCGGCTCGCTCATCTGCAGCCAGATGCGCTGCAGCACCGGCAGCATCTTCATGACGACGCGGCCCGCGACGATCATGAGGTCGCACTGCCGGGGGCTGAAGCGAAAGACCTCGGCGCCGAAGCGGGCGAGGTCGTGCTTGCTCGCACCCGTCGCCATGAGCTCGATGCCGCAGCAGGCCGTCGCGAACGGCATCGGCCAGAGGCTGTTCTTGCGACACCAGTTGGCCAGCTCGTCGAGCCGGCTGACCACGACGTTTTCCGGAAGCTCGGGCCCGTTCATCGCCAACGGAACACCCCTTTCCGCCAGTCGTAGGCGAAACCGACGACCACGAGCGCGATGAACGCCATGGCTGCGCCGAACACGAGGCCGCGGGACGAGACGAGGCCGGCTGCGACCGCGGCGTCGACCCCCGCGGCGGCACCCTCCGGGGGCGAATGCCGGCTCGCCACGGCCCAGGGATAGAGGAAAAGCAGCTCCACGTCGAAGACGAGGAACGTGATCGCGACGAGATGGAACCGCACGTCGAACCGACGCCGCGTGTCGTGGATCGGGTCCATGCCGCTCTCGTACGGCATCTCCTTCACCGCCCCCGCGCGTCGCGGGCCGACGAGTTCGGCGAAGACCAGGAGGCCGACCGACACGCCCGCCGCGATCACGACGAACAGGAGGACCGGGAGGATGGAATCCATGAGGCTGCCGGGCGGTGGGCGGGAGACGGCGGCGACGAAAATGCGAATTCCGGCCGTGTGAGGGCACTTCGTGAAATTCGTCACGAAGTCGGACCGGAAAAAACCGGAGCCCAGGGCTCCGGCCTCGCGAACAGTTATATCCCCGGGAGAGGCGTTTGAGCAGATCGCGCCCCGTCCGCGTTCCCAGCCCGCCGTGGACCGGGAAACGCGGCCGCGGAACCCCATCCGCGACCCCGCGGTGACGCGACGCCGGGCGCCGGGCCTCGGGCCAGAGCCTCAGCTCCGCCTCGCATTTCGGCGTGCATCTTGACCCCCATGCTGGTCTGGTAGGGTGCGACACCATGGTCACGCCCGCCTCTGCCGCTCTCGCCGATCTGGTCCGCCGTCCAAGCGTCAATCCGATGGGCTGCGACGTGACGGGCCCGGAGTACCTCGAAGGCAGGGTCACCGACTACCTCGCCCAGCGGCTTGCAGCGGCCGGTCTCCCCGGGGCCCGTCTGCCGGTAGCCCCGGGCCGTGACAACGTGGTCGCCCGCGTCGAGGCCACGCATCCCGGCGCCCCGATCGTGCGGTGGGATGCCCATCAGGACACCGTGCCGGCGGACGGGATGACGATCGACCCGTTCACTCCGCTGGTGCGCGACGGCCGCCTGCATGGGCGCGGTGCCTGCGACGTGAAGGGCGGGCTCGCCGCGATGCTCGTGGCGCTCGAGCGGCTCGCGGGGTCGGCTGGCGGGCGAGCGGCGACGGTCATCCTCGTCGCGACGGTGAATGAGGAATGCGGCTTCAGCGGCGCCAGGGCTGCGACCCGCCTCTGGGGCGGCGAGCCGCCGACGCCGAGCGACGAACCGGCCCGCGCCCTGCTCTCGAGCCCGGCGGCGCTCGCGGTCGTCGCGGAGCCGACCGAACTCGCCCTCGTCGCGCAGCACAAAGGCGCGGTGCGCTGGCGGGTGCGCATCCACGGCCGCGCCTGCCCCAGCGCCTACCCCGAGCGCGGCGACAACGCGATCTATCGCGCGGCGCCGGCCATCGCCGCCATCGAGTCGCTCGCCCTCGAGCTGCTCGACCGCGACCCAAAGCATGCGTGCGGCCCGCCCACGCTCAGCCTGGGCACGATCCGCGGCGGTGCCGGCGTGAACCTCGTGCCGGACGGCGTCGTGCTCGAGATCGACCGGCGCCTTCTGCCCGGGGAATCGCCGCGTGACGCGCGCGACGAGGTCATCGCCCGGATCAGAGCGGCCTGCGGCGGCACACGGATCGACCACGACCCGCCGTTCATCGAGAGCCTCGGGCTGCCCGACGGCACCGGCGCGCCGTCCGCCGCCCCGTGGGTCCACCGTCTCATCACAGCCTCCCGTCGACACGGCTTCGAGGCCGCCACCACCGCGGCTCGCTACGGCACGAATGCGAGCGTCTACGCCGCCGCCGGTGTGCCCTCGATCGTGTGGGGGCCCGGCTCGATCGCCCAGGCACACACGGCTGACGAGTGGATCGACCTCGTGCAGCTCGACGCATCCGTCGATGCCCTCGTGGGCATGGTCACCGAGGCGTGACCCGTCGCAACCTGCAGACCCCCAGTGGCGCCCATCTCCAGGTGTGCGAATCGACTCCCCCCCACCCCCCGGTGGCGCACATCTCCAGGTGTGCGATTGGACGCCCCCCGGTGGCATACAACTCCAGGTGTGCGAATGAACGCGACCACACACCTCCGCTCCGACCGCTCGACCGCCGTCGAACCGTGCGGTGAGATCCCTTGCGACCCTCGCTGACCCCGTCAGGCCGCGCGACGGACGGTCTCTGCCGGGCGGCGGGCCTCGACGAGCATCCGCGCGACGTCGGGCATCGTGTATCGCGCCCGCCAGGCGAGCCGTTCGGTCGTGCGCGAGGTCGCGGCGCGGCTCACGGGGATTTCGCCCGCACGCATGAGCGATTCATCCCGCGTGACGTGACGCCGCCAGTCGAGCCCGAGGCTGCGGAACACCGCGGCCACGAAGTCCTCGAGCGCGACGGTCGTGCCGGTCGCGATCACGAGGTCCTCGGGCTCGTCGAGCTGGAGCATGCGGTGCATCGCCACCACGTACTCCGGCGCCCATCCCCAGTCGCGATGCACCGAGAGATCCCCGAGGGCGACGGTGTGCCGCGTGCCGGCGGCCACCTCGCAGGCCGCGGCGACGATCTTCTGCGTCACGAACCGCTCGGGCCGGAGGGGACTTTCGTGATTGAAGAGGATGCCCGTGCACGCGGCGATGCCGAGGTCGCGTCGCGCACGCTGCACCTCCCAGAACGCCGCCGCCTTGGCGGTGGCGTAGGGGCTGCGCGGCTGTGGCGGCGTGCGTTCGTCGGCGGGGCGTCCCTCGGTGTCGCCGAACATTTCGCTCGAGCCGGCGAAGAAGAGCCGGGCGGGCAGGCGCAGGAGCCGGACCGTCTCGAGCAGGTGCGTCGTCGCCATGAGGACGCTCTCGATGGTCTGCGCCGGTCGTGCGAACGAGAGCCCGACGGAGCTCTGGCAGGCCAGCGCGTAGATCTCGTCGGGACGATGGCGGGCGACGACATCGAGCGTCGAGCAGGAATCGGTCGGCCGCATCGCCTCGTGCGTCACGCGGTCCGCGATGCCGAGCCTCGCGAGGTTGCCCTCGCGGGCGGCACGAGGCTCCCGGCTCGTGCCGACGACCTGGTAGCCCAGGGTCAGGAGGTGCGCGGCGAGGTACGCGCCGTCCTGGCCGCCGATGCCGACGATGAGGGCGGAGGGTCGTCGCGGGACGAACACGTACATGGCAGGCGGCGCTCCCGTGGGGGCGGGACGATAGTCGGCCTCGTGCTCGATCGGTAGGGCAGCCACCACGCGACCCGGCACCACGCCAGCGCGGACCGCGGGGCAACCCGCCGGTCACGTCGCCCCCTGCACGACCCAGCCTGCCGAGCATGCCCACCTGCCGTGCGCTCGCGCCTCCACGCCTCAACCGTCCGCCCCTCGACGACCGATACCAACTGCCGGACCGGTTGGTCTTGCCAGGGGGGAGGGACGATGCGTATTCCGAGTTTTTTCGGGGGCGGCACCTCGCGATGGCGCGGGGGACGGCGGGTTCCGGAGCCTCCGGTCTGCGTGCTCCACATCATGAAGACCGCCGGCACGTCGCTCCGCGCGATCCTCGAGGACGACATCGGGAGCGGGTCGGTGTATCCCAACGCGCGGGACCTCGCGCGGCGGGAGCATGGCTGGTACCCCAGCGCCCAGGAGGTGCTCGCCGCACTGCCCACCACGCGGCGACACCAGATCCTCATCGGTCACTTCCCGGCCGCGATCCTCGACCATCTGCCGGCCGGATACCGGGGTGCCGTCGTGCTCAGGGATCCGGTCCAGCGCACCCTTTCGGCACTCGCGCACGTCGCCCGCATCCGCGCCAGCATGCCTGCCCGGCTCGTCGAGGACGAGCAGGTGATGGGCAGGCTTGTGCGGGACTACCAGACGAAGATTCTCGGGTGCGACGGGATCGATCAGCCCAACCACCACGACCGGGTGGACGACGCCACGCTCGACCGCGCCCTGCGACGGGTGGACGACCTGGCCTTCGTCGGCATCACGGATCGCTTTCGCGACTCGTGCCGCCTCTTTGATCACGTCTTCGGCACGACCACGCAGCGGTTCGACCGGCAGGAAAACGTCCTCCGGTCGCGTGGCACCGAGCATGCGGAGCTCGTCCCGCTCATCCTGCCGCACATCCGCCGCGACATGGTCCTCTACGAGCACGCGACGCGGCGCTTCGCGGACGACGTCGCCCGGCTCGGCCTGGAACGGCCGGTTCTTCACGAGATGCGGCGCGGCGCGTGAGCCGCGTGCCCCGACACACCCTCGGTCCACACCACGATCGGACGACGCGATGAACGTACCCGCGACAGCCCGACCGTCCCGCACGACCGAGCCGCACGGTCGCCAGCCCGCGCTCCGCGTCGTGTCGCCGTCCTCCGCCGCGGCGTCGGCTCCGGAGGTGGCATGGTCGCTCCTCCAGAGGCTCGGGCTGGCGCGATCACCGGCGGCGGACGGCCCCGTGCAGACGGGATTCATCATCGGCACGGGACGCTGCGGCACCACGCTCCTGGCGCAGATGCTCAACGCCCACCCGCGGATCTGCGTGCCCCACGAGCTGCAGATTCTCTTCGAAGAGCAGACCGGCAACGGGCCGCGGCTCTGGGAGGCATTCGAGCGTGGCGACCACCTGCGGTGGAGCGCGCGGGACTTCTCCGCGGCGATCCGGCGCTGGTGCCCCTACCGGCTGCATCGCTGGTTCTCCTACGAAGGGTTCCTCCGCAGACAGACCTACCCGATCGTCGATCCCGGCCGGCTCGTCGGCGATCTCTACGCGGCGATCGCCCGCAGCGTCGGCAAGGACACGTTCCTCGAGCAGACGCCCTGGTATGGCCAGCGGCTGGACGTCGTCGAGCGGCTCGTGCCCGGCGCCCGGTACATCCACATGGTCCGCGACGGTCGGGACGTGGCGGTGTCATTCGCCCGCACGCCCTGGTGGTCCGACGACGTGGGGCACAACCTGCAGCGCTGGCACGACGAGGTGCGGGCGATCCAGCGGGCGGCCGCGGCGCTCGGCATCGGCAGCCGCCTGCTGACGGTGCGGTACGAGGACGTGGTGGACGATCCGGAGGGCCAGCTGCGTCGCGTGAGCGATTTCCTCGACCTCCCGTTCACGGCGTCGATGCTCGATGCCCGGCGATTCACACGCTACGAGCGGTTCTACCGTGGCAGCCGCGCGGGCTTCCGCACTCTCTCGAGCGCCGCGTTCCTCCGCTGGCGCTCGTCGGGCGGCGGTCCCACGTTCTCAAGCAGTGTCGGCGCCTGGCGGCGGTGCGAGGACTTCGACTTCGCCCGGACGCCCCCGCTCGTCGCGCGGCTGCTGGGCGAGTTCGGGTACGAGCGGGCTCCGGGGCGCGTTCGCGCGGCGTGATGCCGTCGCGTGGTGCGGTCGGCCGGCGGTTCCGCATGCCGCGTCGGCCACTCACCGCTTCGTGCCCTCGACGATCAGGGCGCTCTGCAGCGGCGGCCGTGTCTCGAGGCCGCGGAGCGGCTCGTGGGGCGACTCGCCGTGAGGCCGGCGGGCCACCGCGGTGAACCCCGCGTTCGTGAGCAGACGCACGAGGTCGGTCTCGTCGTAGAGATAGGCGTGTCCCCAGCCGTACATGCACACATTGAGCCGCTCGCCGCGCGTGCCGAACGAGTCGCCGAAGAGGGCCCGCGCCTCGACGGCCGTCGGCTCGAGGACGTCGGCTGCGGCCGTCGGGGTCGCGAGAAACGACTCGTCGGCGTACATGCCGATCACGTTCGCGAGGTCGGGCACCGCGATCCGCACCGTGCCACCGGGGCGCAGCAGACGGTGGATCTCGTCCACGATGCGCCGGCCGGTCGCGCGGGGAAAGTGCTCGAGCACATGCTCGCTGTAGGCGAAGTCGAACGTCGCGTCGGCCGCCCACACGAACGGCCTGCGCAGGTCCCAGACGAGGTCGGGCCGGCCGCCGAGGTCGACGTTGAGCCAGCCGGCGAAGGCCTGGTCGCCGCAGCCGAGGTGGACGGCGCGGACGCACCCCGCGACCATGCGGGTGCGCACGTAGTCGGCCGCGATCGTCGTGGCGTGACGGCCTGACATCGGGGGACGACGCACCTCGGTGTAGCCGGGCTTCTGGGCCGCGCGCCGCGCGCGTCGGCGGACGCCCGCCACCGCCCGCGACGTGGCCTCGCCCACGGCGTGCAGGTGGTCCTGGATCTGGCCGTACACGCGACGAGTCTCGCGGCGCACGCGGTCGAACACATGGGGGCCGTCCCGACGTTCCCGCCGGCCGTCATGCACCGTCGTCGTGTCGGTGGCCGCAGCCACGGCGATGAGGTCGCGATGGGCGAAGCCGTGGACGTCGCGGAGCCGGGCGGCGACCTCGGGCCGATCCATCAGCTCGTGGAGCACCTGCACGCCGTGGGTCCGCACCGTCGGGCAGCGATGCGCGACCGCGAGCCTCGCGAAGGCGAAGTCGACATCCTCCGCCGCGCCGGCGAGCCAGGGCGCGGACTCCGGGAACGCCGTGGCGAACACGTCGGGCCGGTCGCGGAGCCGGCGCAGATGCCGTACCACGAGCGGCCACTCGTGCAGGCCGCAGTTCACGTTTGCCCGCGTCCCCGCGCTCGCGTTCGTGGCGTGGAGCCGGAACGAGAGCAGCTCGCCGTCGAGCGTGACGAAGTCGCCCGGCTCCTGCACCGCCATCCGCATCCACATCTCGAAGTCGCCGAGGGAGGCCATGCGTGGGTCGTAGCCGCCCACGCGCTCGTAGGTCTCGCGCCGCGCCATGACGCTCGGATGGCAGAAGAAGTTTCCTTCGTGGCAGAGCCTCGCGAGCGCGGCGCCGCGGGACCATCGGCCGGAGACGAACGTGCCCTCGAGCGGGTGCGCACCGGAGCGGAGCGGCCGGCCCTCGCCGTCGATGAGCCGGGGCGTGCAGAAGACCGCGGTCGGCTCGACCCCGTCGTCCCAGCACCGCAGCTGCCGCTCGAGCTTGGTCGGGGCGAAGACGTCGTCGGAGGAGATCATCGCGACGAAGGGCGCGCGGGCGAGCGCAAGGCCGTCGTTCGACCCGGCGCTCGCCCCGACGTTGCGCTCGCGGAAGACGCAGCGGAGCCGCTCGTCGCGGATTCCGCGGAGCACCTCCTGCGTGCCGTCGGTCGACCCGTCGTCGATGACGATGAGCTCGATGTCGTGCAGGGTCTGCGCGAGGACGCTCTCCACCGCGGCCCCCACGTAGCGGGCGTGGTTGTAGCTCGGCATGATCACGCTGACGATCGGCATGTCGGTTTCCTCCGTGATCCCGCGCCGCCCGGCGGCCCGGTCGTGTTCATTCCGCGACGGCCACCCCGATGCCATTCCGGCCGAAGGCGTTGCCGTTGTAGAAGAGATGCAGCCGTTCGCCCACAGCGATCACGGCCGGATACTCGATCATCTCGGCATCCCAGCCGGCGGCCGAGACGTCGATGCCCGCCTCGGCATCGCGCCGCCGCCAGGTGCGCGCGTCGGCGGACTCGGCGTAGCCGATGCGGTAGGACGACGGTCCGCCGCCCCGATAGTCGTGCCAGCCCCGCCGCGAGTACCACATCCGCCACCCGTCGGCGTCGCGGAGCACCGCGGGCCGCACGAGCCCCCCCTCGTCGGGCGACGCGAAGTCGATGGCCACCGTGCCGTCGCGGTTCCACGAGATGCCGTCGGCCGATTCCGCGTACTTGATGTGGTAGCGGGGCTCGAGGGCCTCACCGGTGCGCCGCCACTCGGTGCCGGACGCGTACCACATCCGCCACCGCGGCGCGCCATGCGGGCCGTCGGGCCAGCATCCGACGTCGGCGGTGGCGCAGAAGTAGGGATCGACCATCGAGCGGTCGAGGAGCGGCCCGGGCGAGATGCGTGCGCATGCGAGCCCTCCGTCGCGGGACACGGCGAGTCCGATCGCGTTGTGGAAGGGCACCGTGTTCCGCACGTTCCATCCGAGGTAGTAGAGATGGAGCGCGTCGCCGGCGGGCACCGCCGCGCACGCCATCGACCCGCAGTCGTCGAAGGCCCCGGGGCAGCCCGGCGTGAGCACCGGCAGCGGATGGTCCTGCACGATCCGTGTGGGATCGGCGGCGGCCACGTCGAAGCAGCCGGTCGAGGTGCGGTTGTCGGCATCGCGCGTGGAATAGAAGACCCGGATGCGGTCCCCGAGCAGGATCGGTGTCGGCACCTGGGCGTGCGAGCGGCTCCAGGGCCGGGAGCCGTCCGGGGCGAACACGAGCCCGAGTTTTCGCCACCGCACCGCGCCCATTCGCCTCTCGCTCCCCCGTCGTTCGCTGCCGCGCGACGCGGACGCTCCCGCCGGTCACCGTTCCAGTCGGTCGCTCGTGATCTTCATCACCTCGCCCGGGTTGCCCTTCACCACGGACCGCTCGGCGGTGTCCCGTGTCACGGCCGTGGCCATGCCGACGTACGTGTGGGCGCCGAGCGTGATGCCGTCGCGCAGGGTGGCGTTCACGCCGATGAACGAGTTGCGTCCCACGACGCAGTGGCCCGAGATCACGACGTGCGAGGTGACGAAGGCGTGATCCTCGATCGTGGCGTGGTGGCCGACGTGGTTGCCGCTCCAGAGCACGACGTTGGAGCCGATCCGGCAGAAGGGCTGCAGCGTGTTGTCCTCGAGGACGAGGCAGTTGTCGCCGATCTCGAGTCCGGGGAAGCGGGTCGCCTTCGAACTGACGTAGGAGACGAGCTCGTAGCCGGCGCCGCGGAGGAGGCCGTAGATCCGTTCACGGAGCGTGTTCATCCGGTAGTGCGACGCCGGCGCGAACGCGAGGCACGCATCCGGCGGATAGTGACCCGGCAGTTCGTCGAGCGGCACGACGGGCAGCCCCTCGAAGCGGCCCGACTCCGGCAGGAAGTCGCGCTCCACGGTGAAGGCGACGACCTCGTGCGGGGAGTCGTGCGTGAGGTAGAAGCGGGCGAGCGACGCGAAGTCGCTCGTGCCGAAGACGACGACATCCGCCATCATTCCGGCTCCCGGTAGACGTAGGTCGTGTATTCCCAGAGCCCGTAGTCGGCGCGGAGCACGACGTGCCGGCTCACCTCCGCCTTGAGGAACGCCAGCAGCGTGTCGCAGGGGAGGTGGAAGAGATCGTCGCGCTGCCAGTCGACGTGCCAGCTCATGACGTTGAACGCCAGTCCGATCCGGGCGCGCGAGTGGAGGGCGGCGATCATCCGCCGCGTGTGCTCCCACATCGCGTCCCACGACAGCGACCGCTTCTCGGTGAAGACCCCGTTCGCGACGATGAAGTCGGCGGTGGGCAGGGCGTCCGGCTCGCGGAGGACGTCGACGCAGCGGAAGTCGAGATCGGGAAACTTCGTGCGGCAGAGGTCGATGAAGCGCGGCGACAGGTCGGCGCCGAGATACCGCACGTGGCCCGGACCGTGCCGGCGCAGGTGATCGACGAGATGGCCCGCGCCGCAGCCGAAATCGAGGAGCGAGGCGTCGGCCGGACGCGGGCGCCCGTCGAGCAGGCCGAGCATGACGCGGTAGCGGGTCGTCGCGTCGTCGGCATCGGGCCAGTCCACCCCGCGGTGGGTGTCGCCGTGGGCGGCGAGGCACGCCTCGTAGTGCTCGACGAGCTCGAGGTAGGAGGGGCGGCAGGCGGTCATGGCGCTCCTCAGGCGGCCCGGTAGGCGGGAAAGAAGGAGGCGTGCGCCGCCTCGGCGGGTCCGCCCAGCCGGGCATACGCGACGCGATCGAGAATGCGGCCGCAGAGGCGCACCGTCGCGGTGCCGGTGGCCCAGCCGCGCTTGAACCGCTCGAGTCCGGCCGAGGCGGCGTGCGTGCCGGCGCCCGCGCCGAGTCCGACGCGGCGGACACCTCGCGCCGCGAGCGTCCCGACGACCTCGGCGAACATCGCATACGACGCGCGCACCCGGGACCCGGTCTCGTCGTACGCGCCGAGGTGGTAGTAGGCACGGTCGTCGTGCACCGCCCAGAGCGTCATGCCGACGACGGCGCCCTCGTGGACGGCCCGCACGGCGAGCATGCCGGGGATCGCGAGCTGCGCGCGGAGCGACTCGGCGGGGAACGCGGCGGGACCGCTGATCGCGTGACGCTCGACGAGGTGCCCGTAGAGCCGCACCCAGTCGTCGGCCCAGCCGACGGCGCGATCGAGCACCTCCACCGTCGTCTCGCGTCGGCCGAGGCGCACGTTGCGGCGATGGTGCTCGTCGAGCGGCGGCGGGCCGGCGGCGAGGTCGATCACATAGTGCGACTTGTATGGCCGGCAGAGGTCGGGAAAGGCGTTGCCGAGTGTGGCGTCGTCGATCTCGGTGAGCGGGTCGGTGACGGTCGTCACGCTCACGACGCCCGCGTCGCGATCGTCGGCCAGCGACGCGAGATCGTCGGGAAGCCGGTCCCACGCGTGACAGACGAGGAATGGATAGGGGCCAGCCGCATCGACGCGGCCGGAGTCGCCGATCGGACGGACCAGGCACCATGCGCCGGACCGCTCGAGCGCGCGTGGCGTGCCGACATGCCCGAGGGTCGCCGGGTATGCGGCACTCGCATAGCCGGCGTGCCGGCCGGTGCCACCGGCACCCCCGGCAGGCCCCGACATGGCTCCGTGCACACCGGTTGCCGAATCGCCCATGTCAGGCGGCCCGCCTTTCGCTGCCGGCGCCGCGCGGCCGGCGCGGGGGGGCGATGACCGTGGGTGCGGGGTGTGGCAGCGGACCGGCCACGAGGGAGGCCAACGCGACCCGCTTCCGTTCGCGCCACACCCGCGCGAGGCCGTCCGGCACGAACTCCGTGGGCGAGAGGTAGGGATGGAAGAAGTCGTCGCGGGCGAGGCTCGGCGCCCAGCGGGAGACGAAGAGGTCGCGCGCCGTTCCGCCGACGCGACGCGTCCGACTCTCCCAGTGCACCGCCCGCACCCGCGGCGCGTAGACGACCTTCCAGCCGGCCCGCCGCAGCCGCAGGCAGAGGTCGATGTCGTTGTAGTCGTTCGGAAAACGCTCGTCGAAGCCGCCGAGCTGCACGAACGCGGAGCGGCGCACGAGCACGCAGGCCGCCGTCACCGCCGAGAACTCCTGCAGCGATGCGACCCGGCCGAGGTAGCCCGGATCGTCCGCCGGCCTGCCACGATGCAGGTGCAGGCACATCCGCTTGCGATCGAGGATCGCGCCGCCGTGCTGGAGATCGCCATCCGGATACCGCAGCCGTGCGCCGACGGCGGCGATCCTCGGGTCGATTTCCGTGACCGCGACCAGGTCCGCCAGCCAGCCGGGCGAGAAGTCGGAGACGTCGTTGTTGAGGAAGAGGAGCCACGAGCCCTCGGTCGCCTTCACGGCGGCGTTGTTCATCGCGGCGAAGTTGAACGGGCCGGCGTAGGGGAACACGCGGAGGCGGGAGGCGGCCGACTCCCGCGCGAGGTAGTCGAGCAGGGCCGGCTCGTCGGACGCGTGGTCGATGACGGTCACGTCGTACGCGTCGTACCCCGCCTGCGCCCGCGCCGACTCGACGCACGAGGCCACGAGGTCGGCGCCGTTCTTCGTCGGAATGATGATCGACACCCGCGGGGTGTGGGCGGCACGCGGGGCGACGTCATGCACGCCCGGGCAGGCGTCGAGTGGACGCACGACCGCATCGATGCCACGCCGCGCGAGGGCGGCGGTGGCCACGGCGGCTCGGTCGGCCGCGATGGCGTGCTCGGCTGCGGCCGGACGCACGGGCAGCGCATTGAGCGGTTCGGCCACGTGGGCGACGTCGGCGAGCGTGAGGCCGCCGAGCGCCTCGAGCGCCATGGCGTAGAGCGCCCCGGGGCCGGTGGCCGGCTGCGGCTCTGTCGCCAGCCGCTCCACCGCGGCTGCCAGCACCTGCCGCTCGTAGACGACCATGGGCGCCACGACGTCCCGCGCGAGCAGGTGGATCGGCGAGAAGCGCGGCTTCAGATGCAGCTGCGTCGCGCCGGTGTCCCGCGTCGTGTCGTCGGTCTCGACGTGGTCGGCGTACAGCGCCTGCGGACCCGGATGGCGGGCCCAGGTGGATGCGATCCAGAGCACGGCGTCGTCGCAGGGCACGGCCGCCGCATCCCAGACCGCGATCGGCGCGCCGCGCCCGGCGGCGAGCACCGTCCGCAGGCCGCGCGCGAGCGAGCCTCCCATGGCGTCGAGGTCGAGAAGGGTCGTGTCGGCAGCCTCGGCGACGCCGTCGAACTGGGCGAGCACCGCACGGGGTGCCAGCAGCGTGACGTGCGCGCAGGGGAGCGCCTGATCGAAGAGCGCGTCGAGGCAGCGGCGACTGGCCCTTGCCGCCTCCGGCGATGGTTCGAGGCACACGGCCACCGCCTCGGGCCGCGGCAGCGGGGCGGCACGGCGGGCCAGCGCGGCCAGATCGGTGCGGCCGGCGACCGCGACGGTGCGGCCGGTGCGCAGGATGCGCAGTGCACCGCCCCGCAGGCGGCGCAGCACGCGTTCGGCGCGCTTGAGCGGCGAGTCGGGCTTTCCGCGGGATGATCCTGCCATGCGTGCTCCGTCAGGCGGCGAGCCGCGCGCGGCGACCCTCGGAGAGCGCGTGACGGACGGCCCCGGCCCGCGCGCAGGCGGTGTCGAGGATGGTGCCGATCCGCGCGATGTCGGCCGCATCGACGCCCTCGCCCGTCGGGAAGGCGATGAGCCGTTCGGACAACCGTTCGGTCACCGGCAGCACGACGGGTCGGGCGGCGTACGGGGCGCTGCGGTGGCAGCCCGGATGGAAGTAGCGGCGGGCGATCACGTTCTCCGCATGCAGCACCGCCACGAGCTCGTCACGCGCAAGCGGGCACCGCGCGGGATCGACGACCGCGATGAGGTACTGGAAGTTGTTGTCCTCGGCCTCGTCGTATTCGTAGAGCGAAAGGCCGGGAAGACCGTCGAGCGCCTCCCGGTAGGCGACGCGATTGGCCCGGTTCCGCGCCACGATCCGCTCGAGGCAGTCGAGGCTCCCGATCCCCACCGCGGCGGAGAACTCGTCGAGCTTCGCGTTCGTGCCGAGCGCCACCACATGGTCGTAGCCGGCGAAGCCGAAGTTGCGCATGAGGCGCAGGCGTGCCGCGAGGTCGCGGTCGGGCGTGAGGATCGCGCCCCCTTCGAGGCTCTGCACGAGCTTCGTGGCATGGAAGCTCACGACCGAGGCCGTGCCGAGGCCGCCCATCGGACGACCCCGGTGGGTGCAGCCGAGCGCGTGGGCGGCCTCGAAGACGAGGGGAATGCCCCGTGCCGCCGCGAGGGCTTCGAGCGCCTCGACGGGACACATGCGGCCCCACAGGTGCACGCCCACGATCGCGGCCGTGCGGTCGGACATCGTGGCCGCGACCGAGTCGGCATCGAGCACGTGCGTGTGCTCGTCCACATCGGCGAACACCGGCTCGCACCCCTCCCAGGCGCAGGCGTGCGCCGTGGCGATGAACGTGAACGACGGGAGGACCACCTCGCCTGCCACGCCGAGGGCCTTGAGCAGGAGCTGCATGCCGATCGTGGCGTTGCACACGGCCACGGCCTCGACGCCGCCGTTGAGCTCGCCGAGACGCGCCTCGAACTCCCGCGCGAACGGGCCGTCGTTCGTGAGCCGCCGCGCGTCGAGCATCGCGTCGAGCCGCGCGTGGAGCGTGGCTCGGTCGGGGATGCCGGGCGTGCCCACGTAGCGGGGGGAGGCGAAGGCGGGCGGACCGCCGCACAGGGCCAGCTCCGGCGGGGAACGCGACGCATCGGACACGGATCGGTGGTGCATGAGGGGTGTCCGGAAGTGCGGATGACGACGGGGTGACGGGGCTCCGACCGTCTCAGGCGGCGGCGCGGTGCGTGAAGGACGCGCTGCCGGCCTCACGGCGGGCGTGCTCGAGATCGGCATCCACCATCGTGTCGACGAGGCGCAGGAAACTGGTGCGGGGCGACCAGCCCAGCGCCGACCGCGCCTTCGAGGCGTCGCCGAGGAGGAGGTCGACTTCCGCGGGGCGGAAGTAGCGGGGATCCACCTCGACGTGGTCGCGATAGTCGAGGCCCACCCGGCCGAAGGCGAGTTCGCAGAAGTCGCGGACGGAGTGGAGCGTGCCCGTCGCGACGACGTAGTCGTCGGGCTCGTCCTGCTGGAGCATGAGCCACATCGCCTCGACGTAGTCGGCGGCGTGGCCCCAGTCGCGCTGCGCGTCGAGGTTGCCGAGATGGAGCGCGTGCTGGAGGCCGAGCTTGATCCGTGCGACGGCCCGCGTGATCTTCCGGGTCACGAACGTCTCACCGCGCCGCGGACTCTCGTGATTGAAGAGGATGCCGCATGAGGCGTGCAGGCCGTAGCTCTCGCGGTAGTTGACCGTGATCCAGTGCGCGTAGACCTTCGCCACGCCGTAGGGTGAACGCGGATGGAAGGGCGTCGTCTCCCGCTGCGGCGTCTCGACCACCTTCCCGAACATCTCCGAGGAGGATGCCTGGTAGAAGCGGATCTGCTCCCCCGTGCCGTCCTGCACGTCGCGCACCGCCTCAAGCAGCCGCAGCGCGCCTACGGCGGTCACGTCGGCCGTGTAGGTCGGCTGGTCGAAGCTCACGCGCACGTGGCTCTGGGCGGCGAGATTGTAGACCTCGTGGGGCCTGATCTCGCGCAAGAGCCGCGTCAGGCCGTTGCCGTCGGAGAGGTCGCCGTAGTGCAGGTGGAGCTGCGGCGGGTCCCCGAAGATGAGGTGCTCGATCCGCTGGGTGCCGAACGTGCTCGACCGGCGCCGCAGACCGTGCACCTCGTAGCCCTTGGAGAGGAGCAGTTCGGCCAGATAGGACCCGTCCTGTCCCGTCACGCCCGTGATCAATGCCCGCCGCATGTCTGGCCTCCGTGCCCGCTGCCGGCCGTCGCGCGACGTCCCACCGGAACGCGAGGGCGGAGCAAGATGGGCGGGGAGGATAGCAGCGGCCTCGGCCGGTCGAAACGCCAGTTTTGCCCGTGAGAGAGCCGGTTGTGTCGGGTGCGCGCGGGGGACGGCGGGGCGGTGCGGGCACGCCCCTCTCCCGTCGCGGACGCTCAGGCGCAGGCTGCGGTCGGCTGCCGTCCGAGCAGGTCGTCGTAGATCCGGGCGTAGCCGCGCGCGGTCTCGCCCCACGAGAAGGTGGCCACGTGGGCGCGTGCGCGGTCGCCGAAGTGCGGGTCGCGTGCGGCCGCCTCCATGCCGGCACGGTACGTGGCGGCAAGCGCGGGCCCGTCGTACGAATCGAAGAAGAAGCCGTGGTCCCCGGCGATCTCCGGCAGGCTCGTCGCCCGCGACATGAAGACCGGCTTGCCGCACTGCATCGCCTCGAGCACGGGGAAGCCGAAGCCCTCGGCGCGTGACGGAAACAGGAACGCCTCGCAGTGCTCGTAGAGCCACTGGCGATCGCCGTCGGAGACCTCCCCGGGCAGGACCACGCGGTCGGCGAGGCGGCGGCGGGTCACCTCCTCGCGCAGGAAGCCGCCGTACGGGGTCGTGACCTTTCCGGCGACCACCAGCCGCGGTCCCGGCAGCTCCTCGAGCATGTCGTAGAGCACGTGGAAGTTCTTGTGGGGCAGGGCGTTGCCGATCGAGAGCAGGAAGGGACCGGCCGGCAGGAAGTCGGGCCGCCGCGGCGACGGGTCGGGGGGGGACGAGAGACCGAGTGGCACGACATGGACCGGCGTGCCGCGGAGGTCGACGTGCTCCGCCAGGTCGCGGGCGACGAACGCCGAGTCGGTGACGATCGCCGTCGCACGCCGCACGCGCGCCTCGATGTCGGCGAGCTTGCGGCGGACGCGGTCGGGAGCGCGCTCGGCGCCGTCCTCGTGCAGGAAGTTTAGGTCGTGGATGGTGAGCAGCACCCGCACCCGGTCGTCGAGCGGCAGGTACTTCGACATCTGGTTGGTGACGTGCCAGAGCGCCACGTCCGATGGCGGCAGGAAGGGACGCACCCATGGCCTGAGGTGGCGGCGCAGGTATTCCTTGCGCCAGGGCCGCACGTCGATCCGCGCGAACGACCGGCCGGGGAAGTGGCGTTCCGCACCCTGCGGCAGGAGGAACACCGGCTCGAAGCGGCCGCGGGCGTCGTCGAGCAGGCCGCGGCCGAGATGGAGCGAGAATCGTCCCAGCCCACAGTTGATGTGGCGGAGCTTCTCGAGATCGACGACGACGCGCGGCAGCGGCGATGGCATGGATGGCGCTTCCCTGCGAATGACGGGCCCGGCCGCATCTTGGCGACCGACCGACCGGCGCCCAAGAGCGGTTCCGGGCGACATGCGGGTGCTTCTGCGGCCGTGGCTCCACGGGCCCGTGGGAAGCCCGGATACGGATTGGTACAACTCCGCCGCGACGACGGTCATCGGTGAGCCCGTCGCGTCGACATCCGTGGGAGTTTGGGCATGGCAGGCACGAGCGCCGGCAAGACGGGCAGGATCACCGTGCGGGGGCCGATCGTCGACCTCGATGGCGACGAGATGACGCGGATCATCTGGCAGTTCATCAAGGACCGGCTGATCCTGCCCTACCTCGACGTCGAGCTGCGTTCGTTCGACCTCTCGATCCAGAACCGGGACGCCACGGAGGACCGCGTCACCGTGGACGCGGCGCATGCGATCCTGGAGTGCGGCGTGGGGGTGAAGTGTGCGACGATCACGCCCGACGAG
>JBJTBO010000358.1:0-7129 GCA_046091445.1 Planctomycetaceae bacterium
AACGACTCGCGGCGCTCCCGCAGGTAGCGGATCTCCGCCGAATCCTCCGGCGGTCGATAGAACGGCGCCTTGGCCACCTCGTCGTCCGAGATCGGAATGCCGAATCGTGAACGGAACGCCCGCAGTTCCTCCTCGTTGAGCGTCTTCTGCTGGTGGGTCACTGTGCGACCCTCGCCCACCTCGCCGAGCCCGTAACCCTTGATCGTCTTGGCGATGACCACGGTCGGCTTGCCGTGGCACTTCATCGCCGCCGCGTAGGCCGCGTAGACCTTCTCCGGATCGTGCCCTCCCCGACGCAGCTTCTTGAGCTTTTCGTCCGAGAGATGGGCCACCATTCCCTTCAATTCGGGATCGGCACCGAAGAAGTGCTCGCGGATGTAGCTGCCCGGCATGACGGTGTATTTCTGATACTGCCCGTCCACCACCTCGTTCATCCGCTTGACGAGCAGGCCCTTGTCGTCCTTCGCTAGGAGGGCGTCCCACTCGTCGCCCCAGACGACCTTGAGGACGTTCCATCCCGCCCCGCGGAAGAGGCCCTCGAGCTCCTGGCTGATCTTGCCGTTGCCCCGCACCGGCCCGTCGAGCCGCTGGAGATTGCAGTTGATCACGAACACGAGGTTGTCGAGCTGCTCCCGGGCAGCCAGCGTGATCGCGCCGAGCGTTTCCGGCTCGTCGGTCTCGCCGTCGCCGATGAAGCACCAGACGTGCTGCCGGCTCGTGTCCTTGATGCCGCGGTCCTGCAGGTACTTGTTGAACCGTGCTTGGTAGATCGCCATGATGGGTCCGAGCCCCATCGACACGGTGGGGAACTCCCAGAACCCCGGCATGAGCCACGGGTGCGGATAGCTCGACAGGCCACCACCCGGGGCGAGCTCCCGCCGGAAGTTCTCCAGCTGCTTCTCCGAGATCCTGCCTTCCAGGAACGCGCGGGCATAGATGCCGGGCGAGGCGTGCCCCTGGAAGTAGACCTGGTCACCCGAGTAGTCGTCGCCGCGGCCACGGATGAAGTGGTTCATCGCGACCTCGACCAGCGTCGCCGAGGAGGCGAAGGTCGAGATGTGGCCGCCGATGCTCTTGTCCTCCCGGTTGGCCCGCACCACCATCGCCATCGCGTTCCAGCGGATGATGCTCTTGATCCTGCGCTCGAGCTCGCGGTTGCCGGGAAACGCCGGCTGCTTGTCGGCCGGGATGGTGTTGATGTACGGGGTCGTCACCGAGAAGGGGATGGGGACGCCGAGGCGATACGCCTCCTGCTCGATCACCCGCAGGAGATAGCTCGCGCGATCGGAGCCCCGGCTGGTGGCGACGTACCGGAGGGAGTCGATCCACTCCCGGGTCTCGCCCGGGTCCGAATCGACCTCGGACGTGCCGTCGGTGCGCTCAGGCTGGCCCGACGCACGATCCCCCACCTGCGCGATCGACATCGGGGCGTGCGCGCCCCGGGGCAGGACGTCGCCGGCGCCACCAGGGTCGCTCGGAGCAGTCGCCCCACCTCCGCGGGAAAACTCGACGTCGGGGCTGCTCATGCGTCGCTCCGCAGAAGGGGACCTTTCCGAATGTCGCGATTATCCGGGCGGCCTCGGGCAGCGTAAAGGGCGAATCCCGGCGCAGCCGCCGAGCCGTGCCGCAGCCGCCACCAGGGCCACCGCGGCCGCATGCGCCCAGTGCGAGAGGCGGGAGTCGAACCCGCACGCCTTGCGGCACTGGAACCTAAATCCAGCGCGTCTGCCAGTTCCGCCACTCTCGCGAACGACCTCATTCTACGCCCGGAAACCCATCCCGTCGGCCGGCCGACGCCTCCTCGAGCAATCGCTCCAGTCCGCCGGCACCTCCGACCGAACGTGGCGGCCATGCGGCGACGACGAGCTCGTGGAGCGTCTCGTCATCGGGTGCGAGCGAGCGTTTGCCGAAGCGGATCTCGAGCGATCGCACCTGCTCCGCGGCCGAATGGTTCGCGTTCCAGGCACGCACCAGTCCCGCGGCGACGCCCGGCGCGAAGCAGCGCATCTGCGGCTCGTGGAGCACCCAGAAGAGCTTGTGCCAGCGATGGTGCGGCAGCGACATGAACCCACCCGCGGGCTCGGCGGTCTCGACCGGCGCGCCACCGCGCACCAGATCGACGACGCGTCCGTCGGCGAGCACGGCCCGGCTCACGACCCACTGCCGCTGGGCACGCACGTCCGCGAACATGCGCCACTCCTGATGCAGGGCCGTGAGATCGAGCAGCGCCTCGAGCGCTGGAGGAAGCCGGGGGCGATCGTTCGTGGGCACGGGCCGGAGCATCGCCGCCGTCCACCCGACGACCGCGAGTGTCAGGGCCGCCGCACACGCAGCCGTCGCCCCACGCCCCAGTCCCAGACAGACGCCCTCCCCGGCCACGCGCCGCCCCCGGTCCCTCCACGCCGAAGGCCCGAGCGGAAGCCAGGCGGCGATCGCGCTCGGGGCGAACAGGCCCACCGACAGCGCGCCCCAGATGACGAGGTGGAACGACGCGAACGCGGTGACCAGGACTCCCCGCACGCTCGCCACCGGCACGGCCAGCACGAGCAGCGCCCCGGCGATCTCGAACGGCGGCACCAGCCGCGTCAGGGGCCGCACGATCCGGTCGGCATCCGAGAGCGCCATGCCCAGGTGCGTGCCGTGGTCGTGCACCGACAGCGCGTGGCCGAGCGCCGCCCCGGACCACCACGTGTCGTTGCACTTGCCGATGCCGGCCGAGAGGTACACGAGCGCGAGCTGCACGACGAGCGCCGCGGTGCCCGCTGACCAGGCGCACTGCGGTCGCGGGCCCGGCTCGCCGCCACGACGGAGCGCGTCGCAGGACCACACCGCGCCGAGCGGGACGAAGCAGGCCCAGAACAGCTGACAGGCGAGCCAGGAATCGCCGGCATTGGTCGCCGGTGCGGTGCGTCGCACGATGCTGACGACCGCCACCCACGCGAGGATCGTCGCGAGTCGCGTACCGCATCCGACGGCGAGCAGGAGCCCGGCAACCCCCTCGAGCGCGAGGATCGCGGCGGCCCACGCGTCGGAATCGCTGAGAAGCGCCGCAGACCAGCACGTGGCACGCCCCGCGTGCTCCCGCACGGCGTCCGGGGTGAACATCCCCGTCGCGGTGTGCATGAGGCGGAAGTCCCGCGTGCGCAGGAGGCAGTCGGCGACGAGCACGCCACCGAGCGCGATGCGGTAGGCGGCGAGACTCCGCAGGTCGAGCGCGAAGGCGGCCCGCGCCCAGGCCGTCGAAAAGCCGCGGTTTCTTGAAGCTTCCACGATCCGAAACTACAACACGGCCGGTCCGATGATCGATCCCAATCCTGTGCCCGACGGCCCCCGGACGGGCGCGATGCCCGTCCCGCTCCCGCCGTCCCGAGGAGAGCTGGAATGCACGTGCCCCTGGTGGTGCTCGGTGGTGGCCCCGGCGGCTATGCGGCCGCATTCCTCGCGGCCGATCTCGGCATGGAGGTCGCCCTCGTCGATCGCGATGAACGGCTCGGCGGGACGTGCCTGCTCCGCGGCTGCATCCCGTCGAAGGCGCTCCTGCACGTCGGCCGGGTCGTGGCCGAGAGCCGCGAGATGGCCGACTGGGGCGTGTCGTTCGGCAGGCCGACGATCGACCTCGACGCCCTGCGACGGCGGAAGGAGAAGCTCATCGGCACGCTCACCGGCGGGCTCGCCACGCTCGCGCGGCGGCGGAAGGTCACGCTCCTGCACGGCGCGGCCCGCTTCATCGACTCGACGACGCTGGAGATCGCCCCGACGCAGCCGGGAGCTCCCAGCCAGACCGTGACCTTCGACCACTGCATCCTCGCGAGTGGATCACGGCCGGCACGCATTCCCGCGTTCGACATCGGCAGTCCGCGGGTGATGGACTCGACCGCGGCACTCGAACTTCCCGACATTCCGGAGTCGCTGCTCGTCGTGGGTGGCGGCTACATCGGACTGGAGATGGGCACGGTGTACGCCGAACTCGGCTCGCGGGTCTCCGTCGTCGAACTCACCGACGGCCTCCTGCCGGGCGCCGACCGTGATCTCGTGAAGCCGCTCCAGCAGCGTCTCGGCACGATCTTCGAGGCGATCATGCTCGGCACGAAGGTGACGGGGCTGCAGGACGTCGGCACCGCGGTGCGCGTCCAATTCGCGGGGGCAGGCGGGGCTGTGGAGCGCTCCTTCGCCCGCGTGCTCGTCGCCGTGGGCCGCCGGCCGAACTCGGACGGGATCGGTCTCGAGAACACCGGCGCCACGATCGACCGCCGCGGCTTCGTGGAGGTGGACGGACAGCAGCGCACGAGCGATCCGCACATCCTCGCGATCGGGGACGTCTGTGGTGAACCGATGCTGGCGCACCGCGCGAGTCACCAGGGCAAGGTGGCGGTGGAGGCGCTCCAAGGCGAGCCGGCGTTGTTCGCTCCGCGCGCGATCCCGGCGGTGGTCTTCACCGACCCCGAGATCGCGTGGGCCGGACTGACGGAGCAGGACGCGACCGCCGCGGGGCGGGTCGTCGACGTGAGCCGCTACCCGTGGGCCGCGAGCGGTCGGGCGCAGGCGCTCGGCCGCACCGACGGACTGACCAAGATCCTCGTCGATCCGGAAACCGACGCGGTGCTCGGGGTGGGGGTGGTCGGTCCGGGCGCGGGCGAACTCATCGCCGAGGGCGTCCTCGCCATCGAGATGGGATGCAGCGCCCGCGACCTGATGGAAACGATCCACCCCCATCCGACGCTCGGCGAAACGGTGGCGTTCTCCGCGGAGAACTACTTCGGCCTCGCCACGGAGATCTATCGGCCGCGCACCGCGGACGCGTCGGCCGGCTGAGCCCCGACCGCCGCCGGTCGGACCGGCCGCCCGGATCAGCCTCCGCCCTGCAGCATCCGCGACCGGGCCAGCGCGTCCTCGGCCTCGGCGATCCAGCCCCCCCGCTGACAGGCCACGCTCAGGGCCGTGAAGCTGAAGGGGTCGGTCGGCTCGAGCTCGCACACCCGCCGGGCGTGCCGCACCGCGTCGGCGTGCCGCTCGAGCCGCGTGCACCAGGCCGCGAGCGCCGAATGCGCGAGTGCGAAATCGGGATGATCGGCGACGACGCCCTCGAGGGCGTGCACGGCCCCCGCGAGATCACCCGCCGCCTTGAGCCGCTCCGCGGCCTCGTACCTCGCTTCTCGCGTCCCCGCCACGTTCGCCTCGTCCGTCATGGTCACTCCCGAGCCGTACCCCCGCCGCGTGCGACAGCCCATCCGCGGGGTGCGGAAGCGACCGATCGCGACGACTCGGCAGTATAGGCAGACCGTCGGCGCCCGGCGGGGGAAGATGGATCGGCTCGTCGCACGAACACGAAACTGGGATTGAATCGCCGCGGGGACCGAGCCGATAAACCCAGCGGTTGGTCGATCCGTGGCGACAGAGGCGTGACGTGAGCATCCATCCACTCGCCGTGGTCAGTCCTGGAGCCCGTCTCGGCGCGGGCGTGCGGATCGCGGCGTTCGCCACCGTCGAGGACGACGTCGAACTCGGGGATCTCTGCACGGTTGGAAGCGGGGCCGTGCTCAAGTCCGGCGTCACCGCCGGGTCCCACAACGAGTTCGCGGAGCACGTCGTGATCGGCGGCGCCCCACAGCACGTCGCCCGGCCGAAGGACATCGGCCGCGTGGTGATCGGTGACCACAACGTCTTCCGCGAATACGTCACGGTGCACCGGGCGCTCAAGACGGACGTGACCACGTCGGTCGGCAGCCACAACTACGTGATGGCGGGAGCCCATCTCGGACACGATGTCACCGTGGGCAACAACTGCATCTTCGCCAACGGCGCCCTGCTCGGCGGTCACGTCACGGTCGAGGACCGGGCGTTCGTGTCGGGTGCCGTCGCCGTGCACCAGTTCGTCAGGATCGGGCGACTCGCCATGGTCGGCGGGCACGCGCGCGTGGTCCAGGACATCCCGCCGTTCATGCTGCTCGACGGTCAGAGCGGCTGCATCGTCGGCCTCAACAACGTCGGGCTGCGACGCAGCGGACATTCGGCCGACGACATCGCCGACCTCAAGGCGGCGTATCGCGTCATCTATCGCCGTGGATTGCCATGGAAGGAGGTGCTCGACACCCTCCGCCGTGACTTCACGAGCGGTCCCGTGGCACATCTGTGCGACTTCCTCGGCGGTGGCACGCGAGGCTTCTCGCAGGAGCGGCGGGCGCCGCCCGCCCCGACGCTGCGGATCCGCGTGCCCGAGGATGATCCGGCCACGGTGCGGGCGAAGGCCGGCTGACCGCGCCCCACGGCCGCTCACGCCCGGCGCTCGATCGCCTGCATGACCTCGAGCACGTCCCGCTCTCCGTGGTGCGGTGCCGCGACGACCTGGACGCCCACCGGAAGTCCGGTGCTGCCGCGATCACAGTCGGCGGCCAGCGCGACCAGCGGATCGCGCGTCACACGACGTCCAGCCTCCTCGTCCGCACGCACCCGGGTCACCGGCACGGCGCCGGCCGCGAGGTCGAGCAGATTCGCGAGCAGGCACGGAGCGGCGGCGAGCATCAGTCGGGCGGCCGTCCCGTGTCGCAGGGCCGGCACCGCCGACACGGGGGAGACGAGCACGTCGCACTCCCGCATGTGCTCGGCACATCGCGCCATGAACGCCGCGCGTCGGTCGAGCAGACGCACGAACGCGGGGGGGGAAAGTGGTCCGGTGGCCGCGAGCGCCTGCGCCTCGATCATCCTGCCGGAGGCCGCCGCCACGGTGGCGAGGGGTCGCCTGAGCCAGCGTGGCAGCCGCGCGAGCCGGAGAAGCCGGGCGACTCCCGGAATCGGACGCGAGCGGCCGAACAAGGCCCGCACCTGCCGGCCGCCGTCGGCGGCCAGGATGGACAGATGCAACCACGCGGCGTCGGTCGCGATCGTGCCATCGAGCGGCACGATCTGGCAGCCCGCGCCGCGCACGGCCTCGACCGCCTCGTGGACGGCACGGACGACGGCCGGTGAGCCCGGGATCGGCCCCGCATCGTCCCACCAGCCGACGCGAAGGTCCGCGAGCGCGACCGGCCCTCGCGACGTCTCGTCCTCCGCTCGCTCGCCGGCGACATCCACACCGACCGCCAGCAGTCCGCGTCTCAGATCGGCGACGCGCCTGGCGAGAAAGCCGGCACGC
>JBJTBO010000359.1:0-9876 GCA_046091445.1 Planctomycetaceae bacterium
ATGGGCCACGGCCCTGTCTGGTCTGCCGCGCTGCCCGCGGGGCACGGACGGGCCTGGTCGCCGGGGCTGAGCGGCGGCACGGTCGCCGCGTTCGCGGCCGGTCCACCCCCCCTTGCCGCGATCTGGCCGGGGGCGCTCGCGGCGCTCGTCCTGTGCCTGGCCGCGCTGGCCTGGGCGGCATGGCGCGCTGGAAGGGTGGCTCCGCTGGAGCTGCTGCGCGAGCGAGGCGCTGCCGAGTCGGGAGCGGCCGGACGCGTGCGGCGCAGCCCGACCCTGCACGCGGCGGCGTCGCTCGCCGGTGCCGCGACGAGCGCGTGGTACGGCCGCGGAGCCGCCTGGCAGTCCGCCGTCGCGCTCTTCTTCGTCGCTGGAACGCTCGCGCTCGTGGGACTGCTCATGGTCGTGCGGGCGTGGCTGGGAAGGGTCCGCGTCGGCGGTCCGCCGCGCTCGCTCGCTGGTCTCGCGCTCCGGGGCCTCCGCTGGCGGCCGGGACGGGCCTTCTCGGTGGCGGCCATCGTGGCCGTCGCGCAGTTTCTCATCGTCGCGGTGTCGTCCTTCGCGGTGCGGCCGCCCGAGGATCCGGGTGATCGTGCCTCACCCATGGGAGGCTGGACGGCCCTGGCGACCTTCGGTGAGCCGACGTCCGTGGATCCCTCGGATCCCGAGACGCTCGCCACGCTTGGGCTCTCTGCGACCGACGAGACGGTGGTACGGGCCTGCGCGATCGCAAGGCTGCGTGCATCGGGCGGTGACGACGCCAGCTGCGCCAACCTCTATGCGGCCGGAAGGCCGACGGTGCTCGGAGTGGGCGACGACTTCGTCGCCCGAGGCGGGTTTCGCTTCGTCGCCCATGCCCACCGCGACCCTGCTGCCGCTCACGCGGACGACCCCGGCAACCCGTGGAGGCTGCTCGAGTCGGCGGCGTCGACGGAACGCCCGATTCCGGCGATCCTCGACCAGGCCACCGCCCAGTGGGCCCTCAAGCTCGGCGGCCTCGGTGCGACCTTCACGATTCCGGACGAGCAGGGTCGGGACGTCACGCTGGAGATCGTGGGACTGCTCGATGCGTCGATTCTGCAGGGCTTCGTCATCGTCTCCGACGCCGCGTTTCGTCGCCTCTTCCCCGACCGCTCGGGCTACGGCATGGCGCTCATCGATGCCGCTGGCGTGCCGGCCGACGAGCGCGTCCGTGTCGCGCCCGCGCTGGCGGCGGCATGGGCCGATACCGGGGTGGCCGTGGAGGCCGCCATCGATCGACTGCGCTCCCTGCAGGCGGTCCAGAACACGTTCCTCGCGGGCTTCCAGTCGCTCGGCACCCTGGGGCTGCTGCTCGGCACGGCCGGCGTCGCGGCGGTGCAGATGCAGAACGTCCTCGAACGCCGCGGCCAGCTCGCGCTGGTGCGCGCCGTCGGCTTCACCTCCGGTCGGCTCCGTGCACTGCTCGCGATCGAGACGGTGCTCACCGTGGGGCTCGGCCTCATGGCGGGCACCGCCGCCGGACTGCTGGCGGTCTCGCCCCTGATCGGCGGTGACGCGTCGGGAACCCGGCTGCCCTTCGCGTGGGTGGCCGCGACGTGCGGACTGTCGCTTCTCGCCGCCCTCGCCGCCGGGCTGGCCGCCGCGACACGGCATGCGATTCCGGAGCGGCCGCGCGCGGAGTGAACCCGCCCGCGGCGTGGGAAATCTGGCTTTGCCACGGGGCCTCGCCCGCCGCTACGTTCCCCGCGTGCACATCCTCGTAATCCTTCCGCGCTGGGTCGGCGATGCCGTGATGGCGACGCCCCTGCTGCGTGCCCTGCGCGATCATTTCGCGGATGCCGCGCGGATCACGGGCGTGATGCGTCCGGTCATCGCCGACCTGCTCGCCGGGGCCGACTGGCTCGACACCGTCGTGCCGTATGACCGCGGCAGGGCCCGGGTCGATCCGGCGGTCGGCTTCCGCGCGGTCGCGAGGCGGCTGCGCACCGACCGGGCCGACGCCGCCATCGTGCTGCCCAACTCGCTCTCGTCGGCGGCGCTCGCGTGGGCCGCCGGAGCCCGTCGACGGATCGGCTACGCCGGCCACTGGCGGCGGCCGCTGCTCACTGAGATCGTCGCAACGCCGCTCCCCCGCCCGCGCACCGGGGATTCGCGCGACGACGGCCGCGTGACGCCGCCGGCGTCGTTTCTGCACCTCGCGTCGGCACTCGACATCCCCGGCACGGGAGCGGCCGAGGCCCCGACACTCACGCTCGCCACGTCGGCCGGCGACGAGCGATCTGCCGACGACGTCCTGGCCCGGCTCTTTCCCGGATCCGCCGGCCCGCTCGTCATGCTCAACGACAACGGCGCGCATGGGCCGTCGAAGGCGTGGGGCGTCGATCGGTGTGCCGCGCTCGCCCGCTGGCTTCTGCCACGGCTGCCCGGCTGTCGGGTGCTCATCCACTGCGGTCCGGGCGACCGCGAGACCGCCCGCGCGGTGGAGCGTGCGGCCGACCATTCGGCGGTGCGGAGCCTCGCCGATATCGACGACCTGCCGCTCGGCCTCTCGAAGGCGCTCTATCGCCGCGCGACGCTCTCCGTCTCGACCGACAGCGGTCCACGTCACATCGCTGCCGCGTTCGGCGTGCCCACCGTCGCACTGGTCGGACCGATCGATCCGCTCTACGGCCGCTCCGACCCGCGGCGGTGCGTCGAGATCAGGCTCGACCTGCCCTGCTCGCCGTGTGGACGCCGGGTGTGTCCGCTCGTTCACAACGACTGCATGCGCCGCATCACCCCCGAGCAGGTCGGTGAGGCGGCCCTCGCGCTCCTCGCGCGGACAGGGGATGGCGGCCGGCGCATGCAGGCCGGCTGACGCGTCTCCCCGGACGATGATTCGAGGGTTCGCCCGCGTGCGGGTATCATCGTCGCGGCGACGGCTCGACGCGTCGGGCAGGAGGCTCCCCAGGAGGGTTTCATGGTGCATTTCGTGGGCATGCTCGCGGCGATCGCTCTCACGGCCCTCTGCTGGGGCATCTACGGGCCGGTTCTCGGCAAGGGAAGCGCGCTGCTCCAGTCGCCCCTGCGGGCGTTCATGTGCGTGGGACTGGCCTACTTCCTGATCGCCATCGTCGTCCCGCTGGGCATCCTCTCGCGGTTCGGCGAGAAGGGAGCGTGGCGGACGACGGGCGTCGTCTGGAGCCACGTCGCGGGGGCGGCTGGGGCGCTCGGGGCGCTCGGCGTGATCCTCGCCCTGCGGGTCTTCCAGGGGAATCCGATCTACGTCATGCCGCTCGTCTTCGGTGGTGCGCCGGTCGTCAACACGCTGCTCAACGCCTTCATCAACAAGGCCTTCAACCAGCTCAAGGCACCGTTCCTCGCGGGGCTCATCCTGGTGATCACCGGCGCCGTCGTCGTGCTCCTCTTCCGTCCCCAGACCGGTCACGGTGGCGTCGTCGTCGAGGCCGAACGGACGCTCGGGTGGCTCCTCTCGGCGATGATGGCGATGCTCAGCTGGGGAGCCTACGGCCCCGTGCTCCACAAGGGCCAGATGGCGATGGGGGGCAGCCGACTGCGGCCGCTCATCTGCATCGGGGTCTCCTACTTCCTCATCGCGGTGCTCGTCCCCTGGGCGCTGCTCGTGCCGCTCGGCGATGCGGGCAACTGGGGAGGCGGCGGCCTCGCGTGGAGTCTGGCGGGAGGTGCGCTTGGGGCGCTCGGGGCCCTTGGGACGATCCTCGCCTTCGCCTGCGGCGGCAAGCCCTTCACGGTGATGCCGGTCGTCTTCGGATGCGCCCCGGTGATCAACACGTTCGCGACACTCGCCCTCGCGGCCACGACGCCGGAGTCGGTGAGCCCGTTCTTTCTCGCGGGGATGCTCATCGTGGCGGCCGGTGCCGCCACGGTTCTGGCGTTCGGTCCGCGGGGGCACGCGCCGCCCAAGCCGGCCCCGGCCTGACGCTCACGTGCCGCGCGCCGTGCCGAACCAGGCGACATGGTGCCGGGGGGCGAGATGCACGCCCGCCTCGCGGCACGCGGACCGGAGCCACGCGGAGGTCGTCGCGAGTTCGTCCGCGGAGCGTCCCTGCGGCATCATGAACACGGCCCGACGATCGATCGCGCCGCCCGCGTCCTCGAGGTCGTCCATCCAGCGACGGGCCTCCGCGAAGTCCGCGGGCGAGTCGATCACGAACTGGAGTTGATGCGGCCCCGACATGAGTCCGACGAGGACGTCGTCGCGGCGGCGGGTCGCCTCGTGCCTCGCGTGCCATGCCCCCGGCGTGTCGCGGGCGGGTGCGGACGAGCCGAGCTTCGGGCTGATCGACATGAGGTCGGCCGGGGCGATCGTGGCGACGGTGCCGGCCGTCTCGATCGTGACGTGGATGCCGGCGTCGCCGAGCGCGTCGCACAGGGCGCCGGTCTCCGCGAAGAGCAGGGGCTCGCCGCCGGTGACGACGGCGTGAACCAGGCCGGTGCGCGTCACCTCCGCCAGGATCGCGGCCACACCGCGCTCGACACCCTCCGGCCGCCACGACGTGAACGGCGTGTCGCACCCGGCACAGCGGAGGTTGCACCCGCTCGTGCGCACGAAGACGCTCGGCGTGCCGGCGAGCAGCCCTTCCCCCTGGAGCGACGTGTAGATCTCGGCGATGCGCATGATCGACTCGCGACGCTCAACCCCGGCGGATGCGATCGCAGCGCGGGTCGGACGCGTTCACCGCGGCGAAGCCGGCCGCCCGGATGCGGCAGGAGTCGCACGCGCCACACGGCCTGCCCGCCGGGTCCGGGGCGTAGCAACTGGTCGTCAGGCCGTAGTCGAGGCCGAGATCGAGCCCGAGCCGGATGATCTCGGCCTTCGACAGCGTGACGAGCGGCGCGAGGATGGCGATCGGTCGTCCCTCCACGCCGACCTTCGTGCCGAGCCGCGCCACCTCGCCGAACGCGGCGATGAACTCCGGTCGGCAGACGGGGTAGCCGCTGTAGTCGATCGCATTGACCCCGAGGACGATCGCATCGGCCCCCCGCGTTTCGGCGAACGCCAGCGCGAGCGCGAGAAGCACCGTGTTGCGGGCGGGGACGGACGTCGGAGGAATGCCCGCGGTCATCTCCGCCTCCGAGCGACCGGTGGGCACGGGCGTCGACGGATCGACGAGGGCGCTGCCGCCGAAGGCCGCGAGATCGACCGGAAGCACCACGTGATCGGCGATGCCGAGCGCGGCGGCGACGTCGCGGGCCGCCGCGAGCTCCACGGCGTGACGCTGGCCGTAGGCGATCGACAGTGCCGCCAGGCGATACCCGCGACGCATCGCCCACGCCGCCGCCGTGGCGGAGTCGAGCCCGCCCGACAGCAGGACGACGGCGACGCGAACCGCCGCGTCCGCCGGCAGACCGGGGGTCCGCGCCATGGCGGCCGGGACCGGCTCGACTATCCTGTCCGCACGGGGCACGTCACGCTCCACCGCCCTGCCATTCGGAAACCGCACGCCGATGCCGTCGTCACCGCTCCCGCCCGCCGGCAGCCCCTCGCGCGACCTGCTCGAGACCTTCGCGAATCAGTTTCCCGATCGGGACTACACGATCGAGATCGTCTGCCCGGAGTTCACGTCGGTCTGTCCCAAGACCGGCCAGCCCGATTTCGGCACCCTCACGTTCCGCTACGTGCCCGATCGCGTCTGCGTCGAGCTCAAGAGCCTCAAATTGTACCTGCAGGCGTTCCGCAACGAAGGGATCTTCTACGAGCACGTGACCAACCGCATCGTCGATGACGTCGTCGCCGCCCTCGCGCCCCGTCGGCTCACGCTCGTCGCGGCGTTCTCGCCGCGCGGCGGCATCACGTCGCGGATCACCGTCTCGCATCCCGCCTTCGACCATCTTCCGCCGGCGCCCTGAGTCGTCGGGCGACGCGTGAGACGCGTCTCCGTCGCCCTACCAAAGCGCCCGTGGCGAGGCGACAATCAACGCGTCGAGTCCGCCCGTCCCCCAGGAGTTCTCCATGGCCCAGTCCCGCGTCCTGCTCTCCGCGCTCGCCGACGAGGCCGCGTTCCATCTCACGGCCGTCGAGCAGTTCTCCGCGCTGGCGGCACTCGGACTCGAGTACTACAGCCTCCGCTTCATCGACGTCGGCAAGGGCGTCAAGAACGTGATGAAGCTCACGCTCCCCGAGATTCGCAGGATCCGGCAGCTCGAGGACGAGTACGGGCTCAACGTCGCCTCGATCGCATCGCCGATCGGCAAGGTCAAGCTCGTGGACGAGGAGGATGGGACGACCAACCGCTACGTGCCGTTCAAGAAATATCTCGCGACCGAGGTGCCGCGGGTCTGCGAGCTCGCGCACGCCTTCGAGACGAAGCTCATCCGTGGGTTTTCCTTCTATCCGCCGCGTGGGGCGAAACCCGAGGCCTACCTCGAGGAGACGGTCGAACGGATCGGCCGGATCGTCGAGACCTGCCACCGCTCCGATCTCACCTTCGGCCTCGAGGTCGAGGCCAACCTCGTGGGGCGGACGGGCGCGATCCTCGCCGAGATCCATCGCCGCGTGAACCATCCGGCGCTGGTGCTCGTGTTCGACGCCGCGAATCTCGTGGTGCAGGGCTTCTCCACGCAGGCGGTGTGGAAGGAATGGGAGGCGATGAAGCCCGGCCTCGGCTGGGTGCACATCAAGGACTACCGGCCCGTGAAGGCCGCGAAGCGGGGCGGCCACGTCCACGAGGACCAGCTCCGAAACTTCGTGCCGGCCGACGTGGGTGCGGGCGGCCACGCGCGGATCCTGGCCGACCTGCGGGGCATGCGGCCGGCGCTGTCGAAGAGACTCGAGCGTCGCGGCATTCCGGGCGTGTTCCTCGACCTCGAGCCCCACGTCCGCGGCGGCGGCCAGTTCGGCGGCACGAGCGGGCCCGACGGACTGGGGATCGCGCTCCGCGGCCTGTGCCGAGTCCTGGACACCGTGAAACTGCCCTACCACATCCGCGATTTCGACGACCTGCTGGCGGCACGGGGCGTGACCTGACGGCAGGGGGAGACGATCATGAGCGACGCGACCGAACCGGGCAGTTATTTCGTCGCCAATTATCCGCCGTTTGCCCGCTGGAACGCCGCAGCGGTGCCCGACGTCCTGGCGGCCTTCGCCGCGGAGCCGACGGGTGAGCCCCGGGGCCTCTATCTCCATGTGCCGTTCTGTCGCAAGCGGTGCAAATTCTGCTACTTCCGCGTCTACACCGATGTGGCGGCTGCCGACGTCGAGCGGTATTCGCAGGCGTTGGCCCGCGAGGCGGCGCTCGTCGCGGCGACGCGGGCCGTCGCCGGCCGCAGCCTGCGGTACGTCTAGTTCGGAGGCGGCACCCCCTCGTTTCTCAGCGTCAAGCAGCTGGAACGGCTCGTGGCGGGGCTGCACGAGAGCTTCGGCTGGGACGATGCCGAGGAGGTGACGTTCGAGTGCGAGCCGGGCACGCTGTCGGAGCCCAAGGTGCACGCGCTCAAGGCGCTGGGCATGACCCGGATCTCGCTCGGCGTCGAAAACTTTGACGATCAGATCCTGGAGGCCAACGGCAGGGCCCACCTCTCGGCGGAGATCCTGCGGGCCTGGGAATGGATCAAGGCGGCCGGCTTTCCGAGCACGAACATCGATCTGATCGCGGGGATGGTCGGCGAGACCTTCGAGAGCTGGCAGCGGACCGTGGCCAAGACGCTCGCGCTCGAACCGGACAGCCTCACGATCTACCAGATGGAGCTACCGTTCAACACGGTGTTCGTCAAGGATGCCAAGGGGGCCGATACCGCGGTTCCCGTGGCCGACTGGCCGACGAAACGTCGGTGGGTGGACTGGGCCTTCGAGCAGTTTCTCGCTGCCGGGTACTCCATCTCGAGCGGGTACACGCTGGTGCGGGATCCGAACCGGGTGAAGTTCCGCTACCGCGACATGCTCTGGGAGGGGAGCGATCTGCTGGCCATGGGCGTGGCGAGTTTCGGTCATCTCTCCGGTTGCCACTACCAGAATGCCCCTCACTGGGACGACTACCTCGGCGCGGTGGAGGCCGGTCGCCTCCCCATCGCCCGCGGTCTGCGGCCCACGAGCCGAGAGCTGCTCACCCGCGAACTCGTCCTCGGGCTCAAGAAGGGGCGGCTCGACGTGGCGCGGCTGCACAGCAAGTTTGGGATCGATCCGCTCGCGGAATGGGCGCCACAGTGGCAGCAGCTCGAGGCGGAGGGGCACCTCGCCACGGTGCGGCCGGAGCCGGTGCTCACGCGTCCCGGGCTGTTGCAGGTCGACGCCCTGCTGCCCCGGTTTTTCTGACCATGGCGACGGCCTCCGCCCCTCGACAGGTTTTGGGACGGCCTCTAGGCTTGTGCAGGTAAGTCGTTCTCCCGCAACGCCTTCCGTGTCGTGTCGCGGCCGTGCTGGGTTAGTGGCTTCCGGCGGCAACGGTTCTCTCGGGGATTCGCGCGTGTCCGATCGATCCAACCCGGCGAGGCCCGTCGTGCACCACACCGCAGCCGCCCAACCCACGTCCGCTGCCAGGCAGTTGTCTCCGCTGGAACTGCGTTGCCCGCCGACCAAGCCGATTCGGGAACGCCTGCGGGCCATGGCTTCTGATCTCGTGGCCTCGTGGAAGTCGGGCGGGCTGCCGGCGGCAGTCAGGTCTTCGGCCGGGTTGCGGACCCAGGCGGAACTCCTCGTCGGCCGGCTGGGCGGTGAGCGGGATTTCGTGGGTTGGACGATGGTGACGATCGTGTCCGAGTTCTGGCGTGACCGTCTGGCAAGCGGGGCATCCGGCCGCCGGCTCCTGCTCCTGCCGGACTGCCCCGCCGCGGCGGCTGCCCCGGGATCCGAACAGACGGTGCCGGTGGTCTGCGGCCCCGGCTGCGGCATTGCCACGATCTGGTCGGCCGCCCGAGATTCGGGCTGGGTCGTCGCATCGACCTCGTCCGCCGCTGGCGGCATCGGTGCCCTGCTGACGGGCCAGTACGACGGCGTCCTCGGTGTCGCCCGGCTCCAGGAACTCGAAAAGGCGTTCGCGATGCTGCCGGCGTGTTCACTGCCGGTGGCGGCCGTGCCGTACGCCGCGGCCGCGGAGCATCAGACGGGGGCCTGTGCAGCCGCCCTGGCGACCGCAGCAATCGATATCGAATGGGTCCTGGGGCTGTTGGGCGTGGCGGGTGGTGCGGCCGCTCCCGTGGGCGACTACCTGCCGCTGCTACGGGAGGCGGCGGAAATGTTCACGCCGCAGAAACTGGTCGCGGTCGCTGACGGCCTCGGCATCGAGGGGGGGCTGGCCGGCGGCTCCGAGATGCTCGCGGAGGATGCCCCGCCGCTGGAGGTCACCGCGGCCATGTCGGCCGAGTATCTCACGCGGGGAGGAAAGTTCCTGCGGCCGTTCATCTGCCTGGCGTCGTTCGACGCGGTGCAGGCGGATCTGGCGGAAGGTCGGCCACGAGGCGCCGTTGGCAGCGATCGCGTCGCCGTGAAAGCCGCCGCCGTGGCCATCGAGGTGTTTCATAAGGCGTCGCTCGTCCACGACGACATCGAGGACGACGACCGCATGCGGTACGGTCGCCCCACGTTGCACGTCGAGCGGGGCGTGCCTGCCGCGATCAACGTCGGGGACTACCTGCTGGGGATCGGCTACCGCATCGTTTCCGCGCTTCCCGGTGTGGATGCCACCACGCTCGCGGACGTCGTGAGGATCCTCGCGGATGCGCATGTGCGGCTCGCCCGAGGTCAGGGTGCAGAACTCTGGTGGCGGGATGCCCGCGACAAGCGGCTCTCGCCCTACGAGGCCTTGGCGATCTATGGCCTGAAGACGTCGCCCGCCTTCGAGGCGGCCGTCGCGATCGGCATCCGCATCGCCGGCATCGACCCGGCGACCGCCGCGGCGATCGACCGCTACGCGCTCCACGTGGGCACCGGGTTCCAGGTGC
>JBJTBO010000360.1:0-4557 GCA_046091445.1 Planctomycetaceae bacterium
GTCGGAGCCGTTGTGCTCCCGCGCGCACTGCTCCAGTCGGCGGCGGCTTTCGTTGGCCAGACGGCGACCGCGGTCGGGACGCAGAAGGGAACGCGCACGGTCCGCCGCAGCCGCCGAGAGGACGAGCGGTGTCTCCGGAGCGATCAGCGGTGCGAGTTCGTCGCAGAGGACATCCACGTCGAGCGGCCTGCTCACGGCGGCGCGAGCCCGGGCGTGCGCCGCGTCACAGGCGAGCCGCTCACGCGTCGGCAGGGCGTGGCCGGCACGGCCGAGGGCGAGGCGGGCCGGCGTGAGCGATCGCAGGGCCTGCCACGGATCGGGCGTGACGACCGGGCCCGATCGAGGTGCAGGGACCGCTGGATCGTCCATGGTCGGTTGCCTCGTGTCAGGTGGGCAGGGCAAGGAGCGGGTGCCGCTCGGGCACGGGCAGCAGGCGGCCCGCGTCGTCGGCGAGGCCTACCCGCCCCATCCAGGCCTCGAATTCGGGTGCCCGCCGGAGTCCGAGCGTCTCACGCAGGTAGAGGATGTCGTGAAACGAGAGGCTCTGGTAGCCCAGCATCACGTCATCGGCACCGGGCACACCGATCAGGAAGGTCACGCCGGCCACCGCGAGGAGCGTCATGAGCGCGTCCATGTCGTCGCCGTCGGCCTCCGCGTGATTGGTATGGCAGACGTCACAGCCGATCGGGAGGCCGAGCAGCTTGCCGCAGAAGTGGTCCTCGAGGCCGGCCCGGATGATCTGCTTGCCGTCGCGGAGATACTCCGGCCCGATGAAGCCGACGACAGTGTTGCAGATGAGCGGGTCGAAGGCCCGGGCGACCGCGTAGGCCCGCGCCTCGCATGTCTGCTGATCAACGCCGTGGTGCGCGTCGGCAGAGAGGGCCGAGCCCTGGCCGGTCTCGAAATACATCACCTGGGTGCCGAGCGTGCCCCGCCCCGCCTCGAGCGCCGCCGCCCGCGCCTCGGCGAGCAGCGACAACGTGACCCCGAAGCTGCGATTGGCCGCCTCCGTGCCCGCCACCGATTGAAACACGAGATCGACCGGCAGGCCCGCCCGGATCGCCTCGAGCTGGCTCGTGACATGTGCCAGAACGCACGACTGCGTGGGGATCTCGAACCGCATGATGACGTCGTCGAGGGCGCGCAGCAGCCGGGCGAGCGTCTCCATGTCGTCGCTCACGGGATTGACGCCGATGACTGCGTCACCGCAGCCGTAGAGCAGGCCGTCGAGGACGGCGGCGAGCACTCCGCGCACGTCATCGGCCGGGTGATTGGGCTGCAGCCGCGTCGCGAGCGTGCCGGGCAGACCGAGCGTGGTGCGAAAGCGGGAGATGACCCGGCACTTGCGTGCCACCGCCACCAGGTCCTGAGACCGCATCAGCTTGCTCACCGCAGCGGTCATCTCCGGCGTGAGCCCGGTACGCAGGGCCGCCAGCGCCCCCTCGTTCGCCCGCTCGGAGAGCAGCCAGTCTCGGAAATCCCCGACCGTCACATGGGCGACCGGAGCGAAGGCCACCGCGTCGTGACCATCGAAGATCAGTCGCGAGACCTCGTCCGTCTCGCACGGAATCACGGGCTCCTCGAGGAACCGTCGCAGGGGCACGTCGGCGAGTGCCATCCGGGCGGCGATCCGCTCCTCGGCCGAGTCCGCCGCGATGCCGCCGAGGACGTCACCCGATCGCGGCGGCGACGCACGGCCGAGCAGCGTCCGCAGGTCCGCGAAACGCCAGACATGCCCATCCACCGTGTGCTCGTACGGCATGTCGTCCACCGGCCACGCCGGCCCATCATGAGGACACTCGCCGGCGCCAGTGCCACGACCCGACCGCGGCGACCGCCAGCAGCACTCCGAAGGAGACGCCCAAACCGGGATTGGACCACACCACCGTGCCGAGACAACCGGTCACCAAGAGGAGCGCGAGCGCGGGAATCCACGGATACCCGATCGCCGGGAAGGGGCGATGCAGCGTGGGTTCGTGAAGCCGCAGCGCGAACAGGCTCGCCATCGTCATCCCATACATCACCATCGCGCCGAGCACGGCCATCGTGACGATGGCGGCGGTGAGTGGCTGGTCGCCGAGTACCACGACCGAGTCGCTGAAGATGGCGGCGATACCCGCGAGACCGGTCGCCACGATCGCGCGCCAGGGCGTGCCGAACCGCGGGTGCACGCGGGCGAGGGACTCCGGCAGATACCCGGCACGCGCCATCGCGAAGACCTGGCGCGAGGCTCCCATGATGATCCCGTGGAACGACGCGACGAGGCCGAACAGGCCGAGCCAGACCAGCATGTGGAGCCAGCCGCTCGACGCCCCGACGACCCGTGCCATCGCCCGTGGCAGCGGGTCGTTGACGTTGGCCAGCTCGCGCCAGTCGCCGACGCCCCCCGCGAACACCATGACGCCCAACGCCAGGACCACGAGCGTGAGCATCCCGCCGATGTAGGCGCGTGGAATGGTGCGGTGTGGATCGCGAGCCTCCTCGGCCGCCATCGCCACGCCCTCGATTGCGAGAAAGAACCAGACCGCGAACGGCGTGGCGGCGAGCATGCCGCTGATCGCGGCCGGTGTGAGGACATCGCGGCCCGCCCATCCGTGCGCCGCGAAGCTGGCCCATGAGAAGCCCGGTGCGACCACGCCCATGAACACGAGCAGTTCCCCGATCGCCAGCAGCGTCACGACGAGCTCGAAGGTGGCGGCGAGCGTGACGCCGAGGATGTTGAGGGCCATGAAGACGCCATAGGCGGCCACGGCCGTCCACTGTGGATCGAGCCGGGGAAACTGCACGGACAGGTAGGTGCCGATGGCCAGCGCAATCGCAGGTGGCGCGAAGACGAACTCCACGATCGTCGCCCAACCGGCGATGGCGCCTCCCAAGGGGCCGAATGCGCGGCAGGCGTAGGCGAACGGTCCGCCCGCATCGGGGATCGCCGTCGTCAGTTCGGTGAAGCTGAAAATGAAGCTCGTATACATGACGGCAACGACGAGCGTCGTCACGAGGAACCCCAGCGTGCCCGCATGCGCCCAGCCGTAGCTCCACCCGAAGTATTCGCCGGAGATGACCAGCCCGACGGCGAGCCCCCACAGCTGCCAGGTTCCGAGGACCGGCGCGAGCCGCGTGCTCCGACCACCGGGGCCGGCGGATGGTGTCTCGTGCATGGGGTGCGTCCGCTGCCGTCGCCCCGGAGGGGCGTCCCTCATGTCACCCGCCGACCCGCGTCCCGGCCCGCCTCGCGTCACGTGCGGTGCGCGCTCGCACCACGGTGGTCACTCGCGCGGGCGCGGCTCCTCCCCGGAAGTCGGCGCCGCGTTGGCCTTCGCGTCACGCGTGCGGGCCGCTTCGCTGATCCGCTTCTTCGCTTCGGTGAGCCGCGCGGGCCATGCGAAGGTCGGGGCCGCCGACGGATCGTAGCCGGCCATGTGACCGACGAGCCGCGACGCCGGCTTCGTGTACCGGAGCTTCGTGTCGCCGAAAACCTCGAGGCACAGGCCCGCGAGACCGGGGTCGTATTCGATGAGCTGCGAGCGGAGATGCACGTGGTTATGGTCGTGGTCGTTCACGCGGTTGTTGTCGAACCATGACTGCACGCCCTCGGCGAAGTACTCGTGGTGGTTCGTGGCGGCGTACTTGCCCCGCCAGAGGCCGGCACGCATCGCGGTGTCGTAGGCCTTCCGGAGCCGCGCGTCGAAGGTCGGATCGATGTTCGCCATCCCGCGCAGATGGATGTTGTGTGCGAATTCGTGGATGAGGATGCATTCGCTCGCGTAGGGGTCGCCGGGATACCCGAGCAGGTTTTCCTCGCCGCAGGAACAGAGCGGATCGGTCGTGCTGCCGCCGAGGCCCCGCGCACGGGCGTCCCAGAAATCCCGGCCCGAGAGGCCGGGGAACTCGGCCATCTCCCGTTCGCCGAGCCGCGAAAACTCGGGCTGGTCGGTCGTGAACTCGTTCCAGGCCAGAACGCACATGCGCGACCCGCTCCGGATCATCGCCTCGCGCACGTCGGGTCGGTTCGCCAGCATGAGCCTCACGAGGTGCGCCGCCTCCTCGAGGGCGAACGGGTTCACGCGTGCGGAGCCGACGATGGGGAAGCCGTCCGCCTCGACGCGCTGTGTGTAGAAGGACGGCACGCCGCCGACGCGGAAGGCCTGCACCGGCACCTCGCTCGTCACGACGGTCTCGGTGACCGGGACCCCGCCGACGATCGCGAAGCGATGCCCGATCGTGGTTCGGATGAACGTCTCACCGCCCGCGGGCACAGTGCCCTGCGGCACCCGCTCCTCCTGTGACGTGAGCCAGAAAATGTCGACCGGACCGGCCGTGCCGTTGATCACCTGCAGCGTGGGACGAGCGTCGTCCTCGCCCGTGGCTCCCTGGGTCGCCCCATGTGGCGACGCGCACGCGACGAGCAGCACGCCGACGAGGAGACGCCGCAGGGGCTTGGGCACGGGGCGTGTGGGGGATGCGCGAGGGACGGAGCCGCGTGGCGTCATGGCGTGTGCATGGTGCTTCCTGACCCGAGCCGCCGCCGGATCCGGGCGGCACGCCCGTGCTTGCGGT
>JBJTBO010000361.1:0-2490 GCA_046091445.1 Planctomycetaceae bacterium
CGAGGCCTACGCGAAGAAGCAGCCCTGCCCGCCGACGTTCCGCGACGCGCTCGAGACACAGAAGGTGTGCGATGCGGTCTTGAACAGCGCGAAGAGCCACGCGTGGGTGAAGGTGGGCTGAGCGGGACGACCGCGGCGGGCGAGGTGACGACCGGTGGAGCCACGCGACGCCCGTGCCCCGCCCGCTCGGCTGACACGACGGATCGTCGTCGTCGCGCTCGTCGTCCTGCCGGTGATGGGAGCGCTCGTCGCACGCCCGCAACGCTACGAGGTGGATGGGCACTCGATGGGGCCTGCGCTGCGGCCGGGCGATCTCGTGGCCACCGGGTGGTGGCCGTTTCGCGACCACTGGCACCGGCCCGGTCGATTCGAGCGGTGGGTCGTCGCGCTGCCCGATGGCACGACCGGACTCAAGCGGATCGTCGGGCTTCCCGGCGAAACGGTGGCGGTGATCGACGGCGACCTGCACGCCGGGGCGGATGCGGTACTGAAGCCACCGGCGATTCTCGCGGAGGTGGCGTCCCCCGTCTGGCCGCGCCGCGGGCTCGGTGCCGGGGAAACCGCCTGGTCGCTGCCGCCCAGGCCGATCCTGGATGACGACCCGGATGAGCCGGATGGCCCGACCAGACTGCTGCTGCCGGTGCGTGACGCCGGGTTTGCCGGAATCGTCCACGTCGAGGCGGTCGGCGACGCGCGCGTCCGAGCACGAGTCGGCCCCTTCGCCGTGACGTGGCGACTCGAATCCGTCGGGCGTCACGCGGTCGTCGCCGGGCGGCTCGACGGCCACGTGGTCGCCGCCGCCTGGCTCGTGCCACCGGGGGTTGCCTGGGACGACCGGTCGTGCATTCCCGCGGCAGCACCCGCACGATGGGACGTCACGCGGCCCTGGCCGAGATCGCTTCCGGATGCGGACGCCACGGCCACACCCGCGCTGGGCCTCGCACTGGTCGCGACCGACGTCCCCGGGGCCGCGACCATCGGAGACGTGGCCGTCTGGCGCGACGTGCTCTACCGGCCCGCGGTCGCCGGCGACGCACGCTGGTCGCTCGCCGGCGACGCCCATCGCGTGCGCGGCGACCGACCGGTGACGAGCCGTGATTCACGCCACTTTGGCCCGCTCCCGCGCGCGGCCCTGCGGCACCGGGTGCACGGCCCCGTCTCACCGTGACCGGGGCCGAGCCTTCCCTTCAGCGGGCTCACGCACCGAAGAGCCGGGCGATCCCGTCGTGCAGTTCGGCTTCCACGCCCCGTCCCGACCACGCGACCCCGACCTCGTACCCGCCCTGTGGATAGGCCGCGGCCGTGGGGAGATACCACGGTCCGCCGTCCCCGTAGCCGGCCGTGAACACGAAGCGGTCGGCATGATCCTGCTGCAGGCGCAGCTGGTACTCCACGAACGGCTCGCCAGGCAGATGCACCATGACGACGTCGTCGAGATGCAGCGCCGAGAGCACCACGGGCTCACCCCGGGCCACGCGCCGCAGCCACGCCACGGTGTACATGGGACGCGTCCGCGCGACGAGCGACTGTCGCGGATCGGCGAGGGCGGCGAGCAGGTCCCGCTCCACCCACCGCGCATCAGGCGTGGGGAGGAACGGTGCCGTGGTCCACGACACGCGTTCCAGCGGCCGTCGCTCGATCGCGGCGTCTGCGGCGATGATCGCGTCGTACATCCGTCCGGCGAGCACGGCCCGCATGCCACGCGATCCGTCGTTGTACTTTCCCGCCGCGATGTTGCCGCCGCAGCCGCTGAAGTAGAGATGCGTGCAACCGGGCTCGTCGATCTGGCGACGCCGTCGGGCCAGCCCGCAGAAGTCCGCACTCGCCCGGCCATCCCCGTAGTAGCTCATGGGATGGCACGCGTAGGCGTGGCAGGCGGCGATCTTCTCGTCGCCGTGGTAGAAGGCCACGGTGCGCAGCAGCGGATCGACGAGACCTTCGGGCAGCGCGCGAATCGCCTCGTCGGCACACGCGCTGCTGCGTTGGGCCCGCACGGTGCCGTCGGGACCGAGCAGGCGCCGGTTGGACGCGACGTCGATCACCCGGGCCGTCCCCCGACCGACGTGCGTCACGCGGACCGCCCGGTCGAGTGACTGCCGTACCGCGACCCGGCCGGCGTCGAGGCAGCGAGCGAAGAAGTCCGGGTCGAGCACGGGCGGCAGGTCGCCGGCGCCGGCGACGAGGCGGGCCGTCTCGAGGCAGGCCATCGGCGCATTGTGCGGATGCACGACCTGCACGGCGACCCGGTCGGGAGAGGTTCCGGCCGCCTCGGCGAGCGCGCCGCGCCAGGCGACGTGGGCGTCGTTGAGGATGCCCGTCCAGTCGACGGCGCAGAGGACGATCGGCCTGCCCGCACCGAGGATGACCAGGCCGATCGCCTCCAGGGGATCGTCGTATCCGACGATCGGCTTGATCCAGTTGCCACAGCACCCATGGCCGAGCGGCGGGGTGACGTCGAAGCGGAACGAGGCGACGTGGATCTCGCGCGTG
>JBJTBO010000362.1:0-5219 GCA_046091445.1 Planctomycetaceae bacterium
GGCCCCGGCATCTTGGTGTCAGTGCCCTGTTCACCAGCCGGCCTGATCACCGCCCGCTCGACCGCAGGGCGGCGTCGCCGCACGTGAATCGCCCCCGAGCCTGATCGATGCCCAGCCCCGGAACCGCCGCGTCGTCCATGACCGAGGTGGTCGTGCAGTACCCGGGGCTCGACGGCTTTCTCGGCACGAGGGCGTCGCTCGGCATGGATGTCGTGCTCGTCGGGCTCTTCGCCCTGCTTCCCGTGCTCGCGTGGAGCATCGTCCTCGTGCGCCGCGGTCACCACGTCCTGCACAAGCGGCTGCAGCTCGTGATCGTGACGGCCCTGGCGGCCGCGATCGTGTTTTTCGAGATCGACATCCGCCTCCTGAGCGACTGGAGAACCCGGGCGGCGGCGAGCCCGTGGTGGCCCGCCGGCGTGCTCACGTCCCTCGCCATCCATCTCGTGTTCGCGATCACGACGTTCGTGCTGCTGGCCTGGACGGTCTGGGAGGCGCTCGCCCGGTTCCCGTCGCCGCCGGGCCCGAGCCCGCACGGGCCCCGACATCGACGCATGGCATGGATCGCGGCGCTCGACCTCGCCGCCACGGCCTGCACCGGACTGGTCTTCTACTGGCTCGCCTTCGTGGCCTGAAGCGCCCGGGACTCCCCGGCGTTGCCGGTGCCGAACCAGCGGCACAGACCGAGCCCGCCGAAGTAGAGCAGGCACAGCGGCACGGCGAGGAAGAGCATGCTGTAGGGATCGGCCGGCGTGAGCACGGCCGAGACGATGACGATGACGAGGATCGCGATCCGCCACTGCGACGCGTAGGCCGCGACGTCGAACACGCCGATCCGCTCCAGGAAGAGCATCACGAGCGGCAGCTGGAACCCGAGGCCGAAACCGATCGGCAAGATGAGCACGAAGCTGAGCCACTCGCTGATGCGCGGGTCGGGGTCGAGCCCGAGCCACGCGTTGAACTGCAGCAGGTAACTCAGCACGAAGTCGAACACGAAGAAGAAGGCGAGGGAGACGCCGGCGAGAAACAGGCCGATGCTCAGCGGCAGGAAGGTCCAGACCCAGCGCTTCTCGTGGGAGTACAGTCCCGCCGCCACGAACGTCCACAGCTGATAGAAGATCCACGGGCTCGCGAGCACGATGCCCACGAGCAGTGCCGCCTTCACGTAGATGCCGAAGGCCTCCTGCGCGCTCAGCGTGGTGATGCTCACGCGCGGATCACGTGCCAGCGGCTGCCAGAGCAGGACGGGCACGAGGTCGTCGGTCGCGAAGGTCGTCGGGGCCGGAGCATCCCCCGCGGCATCGGCGGACGGGGATGTCCCGAGCGCGCGGGCGAGGCGGTCGGGATGCACCTCCCGCAGCTCGAACGAGAGGCCGTGCCGCTCGACGGCATCGACCACCTCGTCGCGCGAGTAGGGCAGGGGGGTGCCGCCGACCACGCGCGGCCGCCAGCCGTCGAAGGTGTCGAGCGCCGCCGCGGTGTAGTAGTCGCCGAGCGCCCGCTTGAGCGGCTGCTCGATGAGATGCACGACCGGCCGGGCGACGAAGAGCCCGAGGAGCACGGCGACTGCCAGGCCGAGCGAGGCGCGGATGAGGCACGTCCGCAGCTCCTCGAGATGCTCGCCGAACGTCATCGTCGAGCTTTGGAACAGGTCTTCGTCGGTGGCCCTCGGCATCGTGCGGTCAGGCTCCGTACTTGCCGAGCCGGCCGGCATGGGCCATCGCCAGCAGCATCAGGTGCTTGGCCTGGAAGATGCCGAGGCCGCCGCGGAGGCAGTCGCGCTCGGAGAAGCCGGAGAGCCCGTCGGGCCGGCAGCTGTCGGCGACGAGAAGGGTCGGCACCGGGTGCCAGCTGTGGCCGCGGAGCCGGCTCGGCGTCGAGTGGTCACCGGTGACGACGAGCACGTCGGGACGCAGCCGCTCGATGGCCGGAAGCGCCGCATCGAGCTCCTCGATCCGCTGCACCTTGCCCCGGAAGTCCCCGTCCTCCCCGGTCGAATCGGTGTACTTGAAGTGCAGGAAGAAGAAGTCGTAGTCGTTCCAGCAGCCGGCGAGTGTCCCGACCTGCTCGGCAAGCGTGGACGGCGTGCCGACGATCGTCATCCCGGCGAGCCGCGCAAGACCCTTGTACATCGGATAGACGGCGATCGCGGCGGCCCGCAAGCCGTAGAGCTCGGCGTACGACGGGAGCGCGGGCTTCGCGGCGAACCCGCGGAGCACGAGGCCGTTGGCCTTCGCCTCGTCGCGCAGGATGGTGCGGGCCTGGCGGACGAACTCCGCCGCGACCTCCGCGGTCCGGCGGGCTGCCGGGACGAGGGGTCGCGGATCGAGCGGCGTCGCGCCGGTCGCCTGCGGGTCGGTGTCGGCCACGGCGCCGTCGAGACCGGACCCGCGGAAGACGACGACGAAGCGATGCTCCTTGACCGGCCTGACGAAGGTCTCGACTCCGGGGATCGAGATCGCAGCGAGCCGCTCGACGACGGCGAAGCTCTCCTCCGACGGGATGCGACCAGCCCGTCGATCGGTGATGCGTCCGGCGGAGTCGAGCGTGCAGAAGTTGCCGCGGGCGGCGACGTCCTCGGGGCCGAGATCGAAGCCGATTCCCGTCGCCTCGAGCGCACCCCGGCCGATGCGGAAGGCGAGCGGGTCGTAGCCGAAGAGGCCGAGATGTCCCGGACCCGATCCCGGCGTGACGCCGGGCAGGACGGGCGTGCTCAGCCCGCTGGTGCCGCAGGCGGCGAGCCGGTCGAGATGGGGTGTCGCCGCGGTCTCGAGTTCGGTCAGGCCGCCGGGCTCCAGAGGCAGTCCACCGAGCCCGTCGGCCACGAGCATCACGATCTTCGTCGCGTTCTTCTCGGCCAGTTCGCGGATGAGGTCGAGTTCGGTCACGGTCGTGGGGCTCCGATGGGTGCGACGCGGCACGAACTCAACGGTATCGTGCCGGATGGGCTCGGGCGAGAGCGTACCCGGGCCGGCCGATCGGAACACCGTCCGCGCCGTGCGGCGGGGCGTGCCGGCCGTTTTCCAGAATGAGATCCCGATGAGCGTCCTCCGGCCACGGCCCCCCGCCGATCCGCTCGTCTTCGTTCCCGAGGCGTCCTCCGGCCCGCCGCCGGGCGGCCGCGCCGACGCCCGCAGGCTGGCCGCCGGGCTCGCCCCGCTCATCGAGCAGCCGGCCCGCCTCCTCGCCGACTACCGGCTCGAGCGGCCGACGAGCGAGCTCTACGCCATGCTGCAGGCGGCCCGGCGGCTGCGAGATCACAACGAGCGGATCGTCGTGGTCGCGCCGGCCGCAGAGGCCGCGGCGGCCCGCGCGATCCTCGAGACCTGCTGCCATCCGTTTCACGCCGACCTGCCGCGCGCCGAACGCGGGGGACGTCCACGGATCACGTTCACGGGGGATCGATTCGCCAACGACCGCGACCAGGGGCTGCTCGACCTCGTCGCGCCGGCGGGCCGACCGCAGGGGAACGACCTGCTCGATCGCTGGGCGCTCGTGATCGTCGCCGGTCGCACGCTCCCTGCGGCCGTCGCCGCCACCGCGCGGCTCTTCCTGCACGCGCTGGCGGATGGCGGGGGCGGTGCCGTGGCCGTGATCGACGATCGCTTCGCCGCGGTCGGAGCGCCACTCGCGCCGCTGACGGAGTCGCTGCGCGTCCCGCCGCCGTTCACGGCGCCCGGGCACGCCACCGGATGCCACGGCGTCTTCACCGCCGCCGCCCTCCTGCCGGCCGCCATCGCCGGCATCGACGTCGTGCGGCTTCTCGAGGGCGCGGTGGCGATGAACATGCGGCTCGACGAGGCGCCGCCCGACGACAACCCCGTGCTCGGGCTGCTCGCCGCGTGGCGACGACAAGACGACGGGACGTGCCACAGGCACCGTCTCTGGAGCGCTGACGAGCGCCTCGCCCGTCTCATCGAGTGGTTCGACGCACTGCAGGATCTGTCGATCGCGGACGCGACGTACGGAGGGACGACCCGTCTCGTGGCGGTGGAGCCGCGGCGCGACCCGCTGCGGCTCCTTCCGGCGCATCCGTGGACGCCGGATGGCGACGGCCTCCCGATCGACGACCTGATCGGGGCGACGTGGCCGGATCTCGAGGCCCGTGCCACCGCGGGCTCGTCGACCAGCGCGATCCGACTGCCCCGGGTCGACGCGCACGCGATCGGCCAGCTCATGCAGATGCTGCTGCTGGCGACGGGCGGTGCGGCGGGCGACGCTCCTGCGACCGACCATGGTGGCCGCGGCGGCCCGCGAATGGAGCCGGTATAGTCTCCCGCGATCCCCGACGCTGCGGAGACGCGCCACATGCCGATCACGCTGACCTGGACCGGACACGCCACCTGGCTCGTCGACACCGGGCGGGGGACGCTGCTCATCGATCCCTTCTTCGACGAGTGCCCGACCGCGACGCTCAAGGCTGGCGACGTCGCGTGCGATGCGATCCTCGTGACGCATGGACACTTCGATCACGTCGCCGACCTCGTGGCCGTCGCCCGCCGCACGCGGGCACCGGTCTACTGCACCTTCGAGATCGCGACGTGGCTCGAAAGGCAGGGGGTCGAGCGGACGCGGCCGATGAACCTCGGCGGACGTGCCGACGTGCCCGGCGGCACCGCACGCATGGAAATCGCCCATCACTCCTCGAGCCTGCCCGACGGCACCTACGCGGGCACTGCCGCGGGCTGGCTGCTCGACCTGGACGACCGGCGCGTCTACTTCGCGGGCGACACGTCGGTGTTCATGGACATGGAGCGGATCGGGCGGCCGCGCGACGGCCGGGGACTCGACGTCGCCGTGCTGCCGATCGGCGACACGTTCACGATGGGCCCCGAGGACTCGCTCGAGGCGATCCGCATGCTCGCGCCGCGGATCGTGCTGCCGTGCCACTACGGCACGTGGCCCCCGATCGCCCAGGACGCGCAGGCGTGGGCGGCCCGCGTGCGCGAGGCGGGCACGGCGGAACCCCGCGTGCTCTCCCCCGGTGAATCGCTCGTCATCGGCTGATCGCGTCGGCCGGAGGAACCTGCACCTCCACCATCTCTCCCGCGACGCGCACGGGATAGACGTTCACCCGCAGCGACGCGTCGTCGCACCACGCCCCATCGCACGCGCGGAACCGCCACGCATGCCACGGGCACGTGACGACGCCATCGGTGAACGGGCCGCTGCCGAGGGACGCCCCCATGTGGGGACACAGGTCGTCGAGCGCGTGGTACCGC
>JBJTBO010000363.1:0-26690 GCA_046091445.1 Planctomycetaceae bacterium
CCGTCCCGGCCCGCGACCGCAGCGATTCGCCTGCGTCGCCCTCGGCCGCCGTCCTGACCCCGTCCTGACCCCGGCTTGACACCGGCTTGACCCCGTCTTGACACCCCCCTGGAGGACCCACGCATGACATCCCGGATGACACTGCCTGCTCGATCCGATCGCACCCTTGGGGACGGGTCGCGCGTGTCGGCACTCACACGTGCTGCCGCGTGCTCGCCGCACAGCGTTTATGGCTTTACGCTCGTGGAACTGCTCGTGGTGATCGCGATCATCGCCGTTCTGATCGGCCTGCTCCTCCCAGCGGTGCAGAGCGCTCGGGAGGCGGCCCGGCGGACACAGTGCACGAACCACATGAAGCAGCTCGGGCTGGCCGCCCTGACTCACGCGGAACAACGCGGTCACATGCCGGCCCAAAGCTTCGGCGCGGCGAGTGTCGGCAGCGGCTGCGGCCCGGGCCTGACGAGTTGGCTCGTGCCCCTACTGCCGTTCATGGAGCAGACCGCCATCTTCGATTCCATGGATCACACCGTCGGCATGATGGATGGCTGCGCCAGCATCGATACGGGTGCGTCCGACATGCGAATCTCGGTGACCAATCGTAACGCACGGGCCGCGGCCATTCCCGTGGCATCATTACTCTGCCCCAGTGATCTCGCCGCCGCGAGTGTACATCCGGATCACGATGCCTACCTCGGCACGGGCCAACCGGCGCCGGGTAGCTACGCCGGGAATGGCGGCTGGCCCCAAAGAACACACGGGATTCCCAGGTCCACGACTGGCATGATCCCCAATCCAGGGCTTCAAGAACGCAATGGAGCCATCGGCTCCTCGAATGCCAAGCAGCCGTCATCGACGTGGCACAAGGAGAAGATCCGGCCAGCAGACTTCACCGACGGCATGTCGAGCACGGCCCTGGCGGCTGAACGGCGGATCGCCCCTTTGATTCGTAGCCTGGGACCATTTGGCGGCTACGAGGTGGTCGGGGGCCCGATGCCGCTGCCGCCCAGCCTGGGTTCCGGATGCGGCGGGGGTGGATCACGACGTTGGCTGGGGCCGGGAGGTCAGCGTGTCACTGGGACGTTCGACACGGTCTCCAGCTGGCACTCCTATGTCGAGAGGCGGCCCGATATCAATTACTCGCGGCTTATGGGTCGCGCGTGGGCGAGCGGTTTTTCTTCGTTTCATAACGTCTACACGCATGTGTTCGAGCCCAACGGTTGGAACGGGCACATCATCGGCGGGGAGATGGACGGCAACTCCATTGCGACTGCCAGCAGCCAGCATGTGGGCGGAGCCAACGTCTGCTTCGCGGATGGGCACGTCGAGTTTGTCCAGCAATCGGTCGATCTTCGGGTCTGGTGGGCCTCGGGTAGCCGGAACGATGGCGAGAGTTTCCGTTGACACCAGAGCGATGTCGGGCTGCTGCCGGGCGTGTCTTGCGCGACCACTTGTTCATTGGGCTCGTCGCATGACGCGCTGCTCCGAGGAGTCCGCCGCGCCCGCTCGCCCTGATGTTCCAGGGCTCCGGCGGAGCGGTCGTACGCGGCGGGGGGTGCTCGTGGTGCTCACGATTGCCGGTGTGGTCGTCTTGGGTTGTGGCGGTTGCCAGAGGCACAGCTCCGATCGCGATGTCGCGGTATTGACCGTACCTGTCGCTCGAGATCTGGCCGCACGGTATGCGGGTGAAAATCTCCTTCTGCCGTTCGTCACTGAGATCGAACCCGAGGTGGCGCGTGCGTTGGCGACGCACACGGGTGGGATGCTGGCCATGCCCTCGGTGCGCACGCTCGATGCCGAGGCAGCCCGCCTTCTTGCCGGGCACGAAGGGGATCTGTGGCTCCGGGGTGTCGAGCGAATCTCCGTCGACACGGCGGAGGCCCTAGCAGAGCATCATGGCGGCTGCCTTTCCTTGGACGGACTCCGCGAGGTGAATCGCGACGTAGCCCAAGCCCTATCGCGGCATCCCGATGTCACGCTACCGGTGAGCATCAGGAGACCGCGTTAATCCGCGGAGCGGCTCAGACGCCGTTCGTCCGACGAATCGTCGCCCCGTGATCATTTCCCCGTGCCCCATCGATGGGGCAGCCGTCGCGACCGCGGGGGCGAAGGTCAACCGACGCCGTTCATGGAGCAGACGGCCATCTTTGATTCCATGGATCACTCTCGCGGAATCATGGACGGCTGCAGTGTCTACAACACCTTGGCCACTCCTGCCACGCTGCGGATCTCCGCCTCGGCTCCAGCCGCACACGCTGGTTGCCTCGGTCAACCCTGTTCCTAAACCCTCATATCCCCCTGGTACGGGAAATCCAACGCGGTCGGAGCTATGCGGGGAACGGCGATTGGCCATGGAGAACGTTTGGAATTCCCGACTCCGAGTATGGTCTGTCGCCAGACGGTTTACGGGCACGCAATGGTGCGATGAGCTCCTCGAATGCTCGCGGAGTTGCCGCGACGGCAAGCTCTTGGCACAGGGAAAAGATCTGCCGGCAGAGTTCAAGCACGGTATGGCCCACACGGCGCTGGCGACTCACTCCGCCAGCAGCGAGGAGATCCGCACCGCAAAACCAGGGAATAGCCGGAAATGGACGACGTCGTCCAGCCGCCGCTCCGCCGCGGAGGTGTAGCTTCCCGACTCGAGCGCGAGCACGAGCACCCGGTCGGCAGCCGGATCGATGATCCAGTATTCGGGAATGCCGGCGGCCGAATAGTCCCGCCGCTTGTCTTCGTAGTCGCGGGTCCGGCTCGCCGGATCGTCGCTCACGACCTCGACGACGAGATCGGGAACGTCACCAAATCGTTCACCGAAGCGGTCGAGGTGCTCCGTCCGATAGGCGGTGATGTCCGGCTTGACGACCAGAAGTGACACGTGACGGATTTCCACGATCGGAGGCGGGACGGCTTCGTGGGCACGGGGGACTGCTATTCTTGAAGCCGGTGATGAGACCGTCGCGTCCCACATGGGCCGCACGCACATTGATTGCCGGCTGAACTCCGGTCGGCCGTCGGGAGCATTCGCCATGGCCACGCTGTCGAAAGCACCAGATCGTTCGGGCGATCATCCCTCGACCGACGGCCCGGCTCGCCGCCGACTGACGGTCGCGGAGTACTACCGGATGACCGAAGCGGGCATTCTCGGTCGCGGCGAGCGCGTGGAACTCATCGACGGGGAGATCATCGACATGTCGCCGATCGGAGTGCTGCACGCCGCGATCGTCAACGTCCTGGCCAGGCACGTTGCCCGACAATGCGGCGATTCGACATTCGTCAGCATTCAAAACCCGCTCCGCCTTGATGACGTAAATGAACCCGAGCCCGACCTGCTGATTCTGCGGCCGCGATTCGATTGCTACTGCACGGCGCACCCCACGCCTGCCGACACGCTCATGGTGATCGAGGTCGCCGACACGAGCCTCGCGTATGACCTCGATGTCAAGGTGCCGCTGTATGCCCGACACGGGATTCCCGAGGTCTGGGTCATCGAGGCCGCCACACGGCGAACCCATGTCGTTCGGGCTCCCGCGGCGACGAAGGCCGGCGGAACGATGTACGCCGACGTGCGGCTCATCGCAGCCGATGAACCCCTGCCATTCCACCTGATCGGCGGCGCGGACAGTTCCCAGACAGACGTCTCGCTGTCGCAGTTGGTGCCCGGCGCGACGTGAGGCCGGACCATGCGGCCACCCGGATCGGGAGGCCGCGCACCAGCGCCCCACCACCGGTCACGTCGATCAGACCATGCACGGCCGGGTGATCATCAGCCCACCCGCCAGACCGTGAGCGTGCCGGAGCGGTCGGCAACGGCGACGAGCCCGCCACCGGCGGACCACGCGAGTGCCGACGCTTCGGCCTCCAGCGGCAGCGTGTCCTCCGGTTCGAGCGTCGGCGGAGACTCGTCGCCATCGCGGGCCGACCGAGCCATGGCGCGCCCGGCCCAGGTCGCCGCGGCCCGCCGCGCCGGCGCGAACAGGCAGACCTGCGCGTCGGCACCGGCCGAGGCGAGCAGCTGCCCCTGCGGCTGCCAGGCCACGGTCGTCACGAATCCGAAATGTCCCTCGAGCACCGTCGGCGTGCGTCCCTTCGGCCCGGGCCCGGAGGCGTCCCAAAGGATCACGCCGGAGCCGGCGGCCGTGGCCAGCCAGCGGCCGTCGTGACTCCAGTCGAGCGCGAGCACCTTCGAGGGAAAGCCCCACATCTGCAGCGTGTCGGCCGTCTCGACCACGACGAACAGCACCGTGGCGTCCTGGTTGCCGACGGCGAGGTAGCGGCCCTGCGGCTGCCAGGCGAGCACGAGCGACGAACCCTTGAGCACGACGTGATCTGTCGGGCCGGATGCGTCCATGCCGAGAAACGCCGCGCCACCATAGGCCACCGTCGCGATCCGTCTGCCGCCCGGCTCCCAGGCGATGTCGGCGACGGTGCTCGCATGCTCGTCGGAGCGACCGATCGCGTTGCCGGCGGCGTTCCACACGCCCACGCGCCGCCCGGCCGTGGCGGCGAGGCGATCGCCGGCGGGCCGCCACGCCACCCGCTCGACCCAGGCGGCGCCCGCTTCGATGACCGCCGGCGCCCCTTCCGTGGCGGTCTCCCAGAGCCGCACCGCTCCGTCCTGTCCGCCCGTTGCCAGGAGCGTGCCTCCGGGCTGCGCCGCCAGACACAGGCCCCCATGCTCGTGACCGCCGAGGCGGCGGGCGTTGCCGCTCGATCCCTCCGCGAGCCAGACCGACCCGGTCGCCGTGATCGCCGCGAGCCGGCCGCCGTGCACGAACGCCAGGCCCGCTGCGGCCTCATCGAGCCGTTCCGCCCACACCTTCTGCACGGAAAGCGCGCCGCGCAGCCGCCGCCTCACGCCAGACACGCGCGGAACCCTTCCGTGAGCGCCGTCCGGTCGAGGTTGCGGCCGATGAAGATCATCCGATTGGCCCGCGGGGCATCACCCCACGGCCGGTCGGGCCGGTGATCCAGCAGCATGTGCACGCCCTGGAAGACGTAGCGCCGCGGCTCGCCGCGGATCGCGAGCACGCCCTTCATGCGGTAGAGATCCACGCCCTTGGTCGCCAGCAGGTTGCCGAGCCAGGCATTGAGCTTCTCGCCGTCCACGTCGCCGGCGATCTCGATCCCCACGCTCGTGACCGTGTCGTCGTGCTCGTGGTCGGGCTTGAAGGCGTGCTCGGAGAGTGGCTCGAGCCGGGCTCCCGCCGCCGTCAGCCGCATCGCGAACTCGTCGGGATGGTGCTCGGTGAAGATCGCCACACGGCCGCCGTCGGGTGATGCGAGCGTGAACCGCAGCGGCTCCTGCTCGAGCTCCATCCGCCAGTGACGGTTTCCCGGCACGAGCTCTCCCGCCGGCGCGACGCTCGTTTCGTCATCGGCGTAGATCCGCACGGCCTCCTCGGTGGCGACCGCGAGCTGGCCGGCCGGGTCGTCGGTCGCCGCATCGTTGGCGCGCGGGACGATCGCCACCGACATCGCCGGATCAGGGCCGGGATCGAGCTCGATGGTCGCGCCGCCCGCCGGCAGGTCGAACACGCCGCCCCACTCGAAGGGATACTCCGGCTCCATGAACGCCGGATCGACCTCGAGCGCCCGGCTGAGGTTGAACCCGCCGACATCGAGCACGTGGGCCAGGTCGATCGCCGCATCGCGCGTGCGGTGGATCCTGGCGGCGGCGTTCATCCTGCGGATGCGGGCCTCGATGGCGTCGAGCAGGTCGGGCTCCACGAGGTCGGTCTTGTTGATGAGAATGACGTCGGCGAAGGCGATCTGCTGCGTCGTCTCGTCGCTGTGGTCGAGCTGGTCGAACAGGTGCCGGGCATCGACGAGCGTGACGATGCCGTCGAGCCGCAGCGCCTCCTGCATCTGATCGTCCACGAAGAAGGTCTGCGCGACGGGGCCCGGGTCGGCGAGGCCGGTGGTCTCGATGAGGATCGCGTCGAAGCGATCGCGCCGCTTCATGAGCGTGCCGAGGATGCGGATGAGATCGCCACGGACGGTGCAGCAGATGCAGCCGTTGTTCATCTCGAAGATCTCTTCCTCCGCGCCGATCACGAGCTCATGATCCACACCCACCTCGCCGAATTCGTTCTCGATCACGGCGATCCGCCGGCCGTGCTGCTCCGTGAGGATGCGGTTCAGGAGCGTGGTCTTACCGGCGCCCAGAAAGCCGGTGAGCACGGTCACCGGCACGCGGCCGCTCGCCGGGCCGATGTCGGCGGGGGTGGTGGCCTTCGATGCGACACTGCTCATGCGACACCTCCAATGTGATCCGGAGTGGGTGAATCAGGAACTGGTGGATCAGGAACTGCAGGATCAGGAACTGCTGGCGTGCACGAAGCCGGGGACGGCTGGGCTGGCGAAGGGTGCGGGTGGGCAGCACAGCAGTCCGTACCAGAGGCATGCGCCGTTTGAGCCTCCGCGGGTGGTTGGGCCAGTACGGCGGCGACATCGGCGGCCGACAGGTCAGCCGCAGGCCGTGGGATCTTCCAGGTTCGTTGCCCGTTTTGTTCCAGGAGGGCGATGACGGTTTCGCGTGGCGGACAGCCGGGTTCGTGGCAGGCCAGTTCGGTCACGAGGAACGTGGCCGTGCCGTCGTCGCCAAGATGCTCTTCGGCCCAGCGTCGCACGCGGCCCGTCGCAGCTGCGCGAGCCTGGAAGTCACCTCCGACATCCAGCATGGGAGTGTCTCCTCGTTGCGCGTCGCGATGGGTTCAGCGTGCAGGTATGCCGGGTGCATCGGGCCGGCACCTGCCGCACGGACCCGACCGGGGCTCAGGCCCGATTCAGGTGCTCACGCTGCCGCCGTGTCGCGTCGACGCTCCAGCCACGAGCGCATGTCGCGGATGGCCGCGCGGGCGCCGTAGCAGACCAGCGCGACAAGTACGGCCGAGACGGCCGCGAGCACGGCGTGCTCGGGCATGGTCTCCGGCTCGATCACGATGAGGTCGAAGAGATTGATTTCGACGTGGTGGGCCACGAGCGGCATGGGAGACTCCTGGGAGGCCGGTGGAATGAAGGATGGCCTTAGAGCATAGTGCATACGAAATGCACATGCAATAAATATGCGATTATGGCCGATCCGCCCGTGGCTCAGCGGACGAGCGGCGGGTCGCGCCCGTCCAGAAGTTCTGCGACGAGACGGTCGGCGCGATAGACCTTCGCGAGCGCCTCGAGGATGCCGCGGACGTCCACGGCCACGGCGCGGGCCAGGGCGTCGGAGTAGACGTACGAGGCCGAGAGGGACTGGATGTTGCCGTCGAAGATGAGGCCGACGAGCATCCCGGCACGATCCACGACCGGGCTGCCGGAGTTGCCGCCGATGATGTCGGCGGTGCAGACGAAGTTGAGCGGCGTCGTGGGGTCGAGCCGCTCGCGTGCCGCATGCCACGACTCGGGCAGACGGAAATCCTCCTCGGGTCCGGCGGCGGTGCCGTGCGCCTGCTCGTGGGCGAATGCTCCACCGATCGTCGTGAACGGACCTGTGTCGCGATCGCCCTCGCGATAGCCGGCGATCGTGCCGAAGGCGAGCCGCAGCGTGAACGTCGCATCGGGATACTCCGACGTGCCCCGCACGGCGAAGCGGGCCCGCATGAGTCGATCGGCCGTCTGGCGGTCGCGCTCGGCCAGTTCGTCGGCAAGCCGACGCAGTCGGCGGACCTCCGGATCGACGAGCCGCGCGAGGCGGATCAACGGGTCGGCTGACGCGGCGACCTCCGCGACGCCTCCCGAGACGAGCCTCCGCCTTTCGTCCACGTCGGCCAGGGCCGACTTCGTGATGGCCGTCGCGGCCCGATCGGCAGGGCCGAGGCCGTCGAGCACCTGCACACACAGCACGTCGTCGGCACCGCGACGCTCGACGAGGAGTGCGATCGAATCGGCGAGCAGCGCGGCGTCGAGATCGTCGTAGATCGGAGCCTTCGAGTAGAGCGAAAGCAGGAGTGATTCCCGGCCGGCGTCCGCATATTCCGGCAGCCTTTCGGCCGACGGCTTCCTGTCCTCCTCGACGAGCTGCACGATCGTCTGGGCGATGCCGAAAAGCCGCGACGCCAGTGGCACACCCGTTCCCTCGAGGGCCGAGCGGGCGCGGGCGTTCGCCGCGGCGGCGTCCCATGCCGCCAGCTGTGGGCGGAGGGATGGGTCGTCGGCCACCGCCGCGCGGAGCCGAATCTCGTCGATCGCCTTCGCAGCGAGAATCCCGGGCGCCTGGAGTGCGGCAAGCCCGCCCAGCCGGGCCTTGCGCGCGTTCTGGACGCCGAACAGACGATTCCGCGCGCGCCGCGCCGCTTCTGGTCCGCCGAGCGAGAACTGCTGCAGCAGGATCTCCTGGCGGCGGAGATCATCCAGCTGGCGGGGCAGCTGCCGATCACGAATCTCCTTCAGGGCATCGAGCGGAAGGAGCCGCTGCGTGCGGCCCGGATGCCCCGATACGAACACGAGGTCGCCTTCGGCGGCACCGTTCTTCGACCATCGCAGCGAGTGGTCGATCCGCGCGGGCCGGCCGTCCTCCCAGACGCGGAAGATGCAGGCGTCGAGGTCGTAGCGCGGATACTCGAAGTTGTCGGCGTCGCCGCCGAAGAAGGCGATCGCCCGTTCGGGCGCCCAGACGAGTCGCACGTCGGTGAAGCGCCGCGAGCGATAGACGTGATAGACGTTGCCGCCGTACAGGGGCACCACGTCGCACCGCAGGCCGGTCGCCCCCTGCTCCCGGCTTTCGATCGTGGCGATCCGCGCCCGGCGCGCCTCGAGCGCCTCGTCCGGCGACATGGCGTCGGTGACCGCCGCCTTGACCTCCTCGGTGACGTCGAGGATCGACACGAGCTGGTTGAGCTCGAGGTCGGGCGCCCTGAGTTCCTGTTCGGGCGTGGCGGCCAGGAATCCGTCCGTGAGGATGTCGCGCTCGGCCGACGAAAGCTTCGCGAGCGTGTCGGAGCCGACGTGATGGTTCGTGAGCACGAGGCCCGTCGGGGAGACGAAGGAGCCGGAGCCGCCGTTGTTGAAGCGGACGCTCGCACGCTCGAGTCCGTCGATCCAGGCAGCGGTCGGCTCGAAGCCGTGCCGCTCGCGCAGGATGTCCCGAGGCAGGTCGTTGAAGAGCCACATGCCCTCGTCGGCTCGGGCCGAGACGGCGGGGACCACCGCACACCAGGTCAACAGTCCCACCGCGAAACGCACGCTCGGTCGCATCGTCGTCCCCGGATCCATCAATCGCTCCTCGGCAGGGTGGCAGCAGTGCGGCACGGGCTGAACGTACCCATGGGGCCGCCCGGGCCCCAAGCAGGCGTGGAAACGTCCGGCACCAGGAGGCGATGACGGCGTCCGGCCGCGACGAGTCGTGGTTCGTGCCTTGACCCCGGCCCCCGCTCGACTACACTCAGATTTTGAGTGGTCAAAAAATACTTTGAGGGCCGTCAAAAGGCTGCAATCATGGTGCACCAGCGTCTCCGCGGCGTTCGGGCGTTCACCCTCGTCGAGCTGCTCGTCGTCATCGCGATCATCGCCGTGCTCATCGGCCTCCTGCTGCCGGCCGTCCAGAGTGCCCGCGAGGCCGCCCGGCGGTCGTCGTGCAGCAACAAGCTGCGGCAGCTCTCGCTGGGATTGGCCACGCACGAGTCGGCGCAGCGGCGGTTTCCGGCGGGCTATGTGAGCGAGGCGAACCGGACACCCGTCGATGCCGCCACCCGCGATCGTCCGCCGGGAACCGGCTGGGGCCTCCTGATCGCCCCATACCTCGAGGAGGCGACGCTGGTCTCCGAGTACCGGCCGGATGCCGGTCTCGGCGTCGGCGAGGCGACGAACCGGGCGACCGTCTCCGCGTCACCTTCGATCTTCCGCTGCCCGTCCGACACGGGGCCGCGCGAGGCGTTCGCCGTGCTCGGCGTGAACGGGTAGCCGCATCCGTCCGGCGCGGTGCTCGGCCGGTCGAGTTACGTCGGCAACGCCGGGCACGACGAACCATGGGGCGATCCGCTCGACTCCTGGGAAGGTCGTGCGAACGGCCCGCTCTACCGCAACTCATGGCTGCCGATCAGCCGGGTCACCGACGGCACGTCGCACACGGTCTTCCTCGGCGAGCATCTCTCCCGACTCTCGCAGAAGGCGTGGGCCGGTACCGTGCCCGGCGCCGCCTCGCATCCCACGGCCGCCTTTGCCGCGTCATCCGGGTCCACGGCCGACGCGGCCGCCACGCTGCTCCTCGTGCATAGCGGTCCAGCGGCAGGGGAGCCGGGTGTGATCCATCCGCCGAACGACAGGATCGCCCACGTCTGTCAGATGTATGCAGACCATCCGACGGGGAGTCACGTAGCCTTCGGGGATGGCGGCGTGCGGTTCGTGCGCGACACGATCGACCGTACCACGTGGGCGGCGCTTTCGAGCTTCAACGGCGGCGAAGTCGTGACGAACGGCGGCTGGTGACATCCGCCGGCGGACGTGCCGGTCGCCGCCGTGCTCCGTTGCCCCGACTTCGTTACGCTGTGGGCGAGGAGTCCCGATGAGGCACCGGCTCGGGGTGCTCGAGAGCAGATGACGAACCGCGACGCGTCCCTGACGAATGAACTCGCCCGTGAGCGCAATCGCGAGGCGGCCGACCGCACGCTGCTCGCGTGGATTCGCACGAGCCTCGCCATGATCAGCGTCGGCTTCGGCATCGAGCGGCTCGGACATGCCGCGCTCTCCTTCCAGGAACGCCTCGCCGGGCTTTCGCCGTTCAAGACCCGCGTGTTCGGCGCGTCGCTCATCCTCATCGGCCTCGCGGCCACGCTCGCCGGCATGTGGGAGCACCGGCTCGTGCTGAAGGCGATCGCCACGGACGACTATCGCTATGCCGAGCGTCCTCCCATCGCGCGCTACATGGCCATGGCGATCGTCGCCGTGGGGATCGGTGCGCTCGCGGTGATCCTCTCCGGCTCCTGATTCGACCGGCCGGACCCAGTGGCGGTATCCTCCCACCGCATGCCCTGGTCCCAGGTCTACGATCCGTTCGGCTCCCCCGTCGCCTCGACGCTCGTCGCGACGCTTCCGCTGGTCGTGCTGCTCGGACTGCTTGCGGGGGCAGGCTGGTCGGCGTCATGGGCCGCCCTGGCCGGCCTGTCGACGGCGCTCGCGATCGCCATCGGTGTCGTCGGCATGCCGATGGACGCGGCGCTCGCAGCGACGCTCTACGGCGCCGCGTTCGGCCTCTTTCCGATCGGCTGGATCATCCTCTCCGCGATGTTCCTCTACCGGCTGTCGGTCGAGGCCGGCGCCCTCGACGTCATGAAGCGCTCCGTGACCGGACTCTCGGCCGACCACCGCCTGCAGGCACTGCTCATCGCCTTCTCGTTCGGGGCTTTTCTCGAGGGGGCCGCCGGATTCGGGGCGCCGGTGGCGATCACGGCGGCGCTCCTCGTGGGATCGGGCTTCCCGGCACTCGAGGCGGCGTGCATCGCGCTTTTGGCCAACACGGCGCCCGTCGCCTTCGGCGCCCTCGGCACGCCGATCGTCACGCTGGCGAAGGTGACCGGCCTCGACGAGCACGCGATCTCGATGCTCGCCGGACGGCAGCTTCCCTTCTTCTCGCTGCTCGTGCCGGCCTGGATGGTCGTCGCGATGGCGGGCTGGCGCGGGCTCGTCGGCGCCTGGCCGGCGGTGCTCGTATCCGGCGGTTCGTTCGCGGTCCTGCAGTTCGTGATGGCCAACTACGCCGGCGCGGCGCTCGTCGATGTCGTGGCCGGAGCCGGCAGCCTCGTCGCCACCGCCGTCTTCCTCCGCTGGTGGCGGCCGCGCGAGATCTGGCGGCACGGGCTCGCCGCCGACGCGACGCGCGTGGGGAACGATGCGGATCGCGATGCCGTGCGGGCGGACGAGCCTGCGGTCGACACGGCAGCGAGGATCGCGTGGGCCTGGGCGCCCTGGGCCCTCTTGTCGATCGTCGTCTTCGTCTGGGGTGTGCCGCAGGTGAAGGCCGTCCTCGAGGGACGCGACGCGCCGGCGCTGCGCCACGTGATCGCCCCTGAGTTCCCCGTGCCCGGTCTCGACGGCCGTGTCGCGAAGGTGCCGCCGGCGACCCGCAACGCGGTCGAGATCGAGCGGGCTATCTACCGGTTCAACTGGCTCTCGGCCGCCGGCACCGGCATCCTCGTGGCGGCCATCGCGGCCGTGCCGTGGCTGGGGATCCCGTGGCGGCGCGCGCTCGTGATCTGGTGCGAGACGTTCGACCGACTCGGTGTGTCCCTGGTCACGATCGCCGCCATGCTCGCGCTGGCGTTCGTCACGCGGTACTCCGGCACCGACGTCACGCTCGGCCTGGCGCTCACGCGCACTGGCTCGCTCTATCCGTTCTTCGCGCCGCTGCTCGGCTGGCTCGGGGTCGCGCTCACCGGCTCCGACACGTCGAGCAACGCGATGTTCGGCAGCCTCCAGCGGGTCACCGCGGAGCAGCTCGGGCTCGATCCGCTCCTCACCTGCACGGCCAACAGCACCGGCGGCGTGATGGGAAAGATGATCGACGCCCAGAGCATCGTCGTCGCCGGCGTGGCGACGGGCGAGGCGCGACACGAGGGGGCGATCCTGCGGCGGGTCTTTCCCCACTCGCTCGCGCTGGCCCTGCTCGTCGGGGTGCTCGTGTGGCTGCAGGGGGGCCCGCTCGCGTGGATGGTGCCACGGTAGGCCGCGGTGCCTACGGCAGCCTGGCCGGGTCGATCACGACGTGTGCGATCCGCTCGCGCCGCCACGTGTAGGTGACGTGCACGCGGCCGTCCGCCGCCTGGATGACGGCGGGATAGGAATACTCGCCCGGCTCGGTCTCGAGCGACACCGCCTCCGTCCAGGACGTGCCGTCACGGCTCACCGCGACGACGAGCGGCGTGCGCCCCCTCTCCACGGGATTGAACACGAGCAGGTGCCTCCCGTCGGCGAGCGTCACGGCGTCGGTGCCGGAGTTCGGGTTGGGCAGCGCGGTGAGTTCGAGCGGGCCCCACGACCGACCCGCATCCGCGCTCTCCACGCGAAAGAGCCTCCCCTGCCGCGTGCGGCCGATCATCAGCAGGCGGCCCGCGTCGAGCCGCAGGATGCTCGGCTGGATCGCGGCGACCGCCGTGCCGTCGTTGAGCGGCCCGATCACCTGCCACGTCGCCCCGCCGTCGGTCGACCGCTCCACATGCACGCGCCAGCCGTCGTCCTCCGTGCTCGAGGGGGAGAGGATGACGCCATCCGCCACGCGCTCGGGCTTGTTCTTGATCGGTCCCACCGGCACGCCGCGCAGCGTCGCCGGCTGGGCGTTCACGTCCGGGGCGATCCTCTCCGGGCGGCTCCATGTCCGGCCCGCGTCGGCGCTGTGCTGCACGACGCCCCACCAGGCGCGCGGACTCGGGCCCACCTTCGAGAAGAGCAGCAGGTCCTCCGGTCCCGCGCGGAAGAGCACCGGATTCCAGCACGGGTGCCGCGCTCCGTCCGGCTGAATTCCATCGGCGACCTCGACCGGGCTCGTCCAGCCACCATCCTCCGCGCGCGAGACCCAGATGCCCACGTCCGGATCGCCCTCGCGCGTGCCGCCGAACCACGCCGACACGAGCCGTCCCGGCGCCGTCTCCACGATCGTGCTTGCATGACACGACGGCGTCGGAGCGTTCTCCGTGAAGATGAATCGACGCGACACGATCGCCTCCGCATCGGCCGCCATGACGCCCGACGCCATGGCCGCGAGCAGAAACCCGCCGATCGTCCCTGATCCGGTCCATGAGCCGCCCCCGGCCGCCGGGGTGGTCGCGGCTCCGCGGCCCCGCGCGCCCTCCACGAGCGTGATGAGCAGGCCGGCCAGATCGCGGGCCGAATCGGCCTGCGCGGAGAGTTCCGTGGAGGCGGCCGCCGTCTCGGCGGCGCTCGCTGCGTTCGACTCGGTGACGGCACCGATCTGTCCGACTGCCTGAGCGATTGCGGCGAGGGAGTCGGACTGTTCCATGGCCGCCGCCGACACCTCGCCGATGAGCCCGTCGAGCTCGCGGCTGCGTGCCAGGATCCTCGCGAATCGTTCGGCGACTGCGGCACCCGTCTCGTCGGCCTGGCGACTCGTCGCCTGCGACCGCTCGATGAGCGAGCCGCTCTCGCGCGTCGCCGCGGCGGCGCGCTGCGAGAGATTCCGCACCTCGTCGGCGACCACGGCGAATCCGGCGCCGTGCTCGCCCGCGCGGGCCGCCTCCACGGCCGCATTGAGCGCGAGCAGGTTGGTCTGGAAGGCGATCTCGTCGATCGTCTTGATGATGCGGGCCACCCGGTCGGCGGCCTCCCGCGATGCAGCGAGCGACTCCTGCATCCGCTGCATCTCGCCCGTCCCCCCTTCCGCCTCCGCCCGGGCCGCCGCGGCACTCGTCGACGCCGTCTGCATGTGGGTCTTCGCCTCGCTCGCCATCGTCGCGAGCCGTCGGAGCGACGCGCTCGTCTGTTCGACCGATGCCGCCTGCTGGTGCGCCCCCGACGAGAGCGCGTGTCCCTGCGTGGCCAACTGCCGCACCGCCGCGGCGGTGTGCTGGGCCCCATCGTGGACGGAGTACGACACGTGCCGCAGGTCGCGTGCCAGGGAGCGTGCCGTCAACCAGAGCACGCCCGCGAGCATGCTGGCGAGCACGGCCCCCGCCACCATCACCTGCCTGATCTGCCGGTTCGCGTCGCCGCTGACGCCGTCGCGGGGAATCGCCACGACGAGCCACCAGGGCGTGTCGATGCCCCGCGCCTCGACCGGCGTGGAGACGTAGTAGACCGGCGCGTCGAGCACCTCGGAGAATCCGGCGAGCGCCGCCGTGTCACCCCGGCCGGCCTCGCGTGCCTCGGTGAGCGACGCCACGACCCCGTCGGTCGGCGCGAGCCTGCGACCGACCTGGCTGCGATCGGGATGGGCGACGATGACGTCGCCACCCGATACGAGGATGCCGTAGCCGGTGCCGAAGGGCTTGATCGCCCCGACGCGGTCGGTGAGCGTCGCGAGATCGATGTCGAGTCCGGCGATGCCCACGAACGAGCCGTCCATCCGGATCGGGCTGACGAGCGACGTGATGAGCACCTCGCGCCCGGCGACCGGATACAGGTAGGGTTCGATCCAGGCGTCCCGGCCGGTGCGCTGCGGGATGAGGAAGTAGTCCCCCGGTCCCTCCCTGTCGTAGTCGACGAGGGGCTCGAGCAGCGGATCGCCGCGGCCCCGGTTCCAGTAGGGGATGAAGCGGCCGCTCCCGTCATGCCCCGGCGCGTTGACGAAGTCGGCGTCGCGCCCATCGAACGCGTTCGGCTCCCAGAGCGTGTAGAGGGCGAGCACGTCCGGCTCGGCGACGAGCGTCTGCCGCAGGGCGGCGGTGAGCGACGCCCGGCTCGGCACGCCCTGGCTCCGCAGTCCGGCGAACTCGGCGGCCAGCGTCCGCGGAATCTGGAACGTCCGGTCGATGTACGCAGCCACCTCGGTCGCACAGCGGATCGCCGTCTCGTGCGCCCGTGTCTCGGCCTCGACGAGCGCCCGGCGGCGGGCATCGACGAGGATCCAGCCGAAGACGAGCAGGTAGAGCAGGACGGTCGTCGCCAGCACGGGCACGAGCAGGCGGAACGTCAGGCTGCGGGCGCTCGTCATCGCGAGATTCATCGGGGCCGAGTCGGTGGGCCGGCTGGTCCACGGGGAGCGGCCCCAATCGTACCTTCGCCGCCGGCTGCCCCCGCGTCCGGGCCGACGGTATGCTCATGGCGACGCGCGGAGCGTGAGCCGCGGCACATGTCGTTTTCGGCCGACGGCGGCCGTTCCAGGGGAGAACACCGATGGCAGTCTCAGCGCGGCATCCGCGGCGGACGTTTCTTGGCGCGACGGCGGCGGTCACCGCGGCCGGTGCGGTCCCGTTCTTCCCGTCGACGCGGCGGGCGTTCGCCAACGAGGCGGCCACCGACCGACCGCTCGTCGGCTGCATCGGTGTGGGCAGCATGGGCACCGGCGACGCCCACGGCCATGCCCAGTTTGGCGACATCGTGGCCGTCTGCGACGTCGATTCGCGGCATGCCGAGCGCGCGAAGCACGACGACAAGATCGGCAAGGGCAAGGCGGACGCCTACGGCGACTACCGCCGCGTGCTCGACCGGCCGGACATCGACGTCGTGAGCATCGTCACGCCGGACCACTGGCACGTGAAGATCGCGATCGAGGCCCTCCAGGCGGGCAAGCACGTCTTCTGCCAGAAGCCGCTCTCGCTGACGCTCGAGGAAAACCGGCTCGTGCGGGCGGCGGCCGAGAAGCACCCCGACAAGGTGTTCTTCATCGGCACGCAGCAGCGCAGCGATCGCGACCGGTTCATGCGCGCGGTGAACATGGTGCAGAAGGGGCTGCTCGGCCCGATCAGGAAGGTCACCGTCGGCATCAACGGCAGCCCGACGGGCGGCCCGTTCCAGGTGGCCGAGGCACCGAAGGAACTCGACTGGAACATGTGGCAGGGGCAGGCGCTGGCGGTGCCCTACCGTGAGAAGCGCTGCCACTACGAGTTTCGGTGGTGGTACGAGTATTCGGGAGGCAAGTTCACCGACTGGGGCGCACACCACGTCGACATCGCGCAGTGGGCCCTGCGCGAGGACGCGAAGGGGAAGGGACCGGTGAAGATCGACGGTGCCGACGCCAAGCACCCGGTGCCCTTCAAGGACGGCTATCCCGAGCGGGATGACTCCTACAACACGTCGCACGACTTCGCGGTGACCTGCACGTTCCCGAGCGGCGTGGAGATGGTCGTCACGAGCCGGGGGGACAACGGCATCCTCTTCGAGGGGGAGAAGGGCAAGCTCTTCGTCAACCGCGGCAAGATCACGGGGGCGCCGGTGGAGGAGGCGTGGGACAAGGACGCCTTCGCCGACGCCGACGTCGTGACGCTCTACAAGGGCAAGCCGTTCGAGGGGCACAAGAACAACTTCTACCGTTGCATCCGCGAGGGCGGCCTGCCGGTGTCGGACGTCTACAGCCACGTCATCGCGATGAACACCTGCCATCTGACGGCGATCGCCGCGCGGCTGGGCCGGGCGATCACCTGGGATCCCGTGGGCGAGACGATCACGGGCGACAGCCAGGCTTCCGCCTTCATGGCCCGGGCGCCGCGGAGCGGATACGAGATCCCGCGGGTCTGACCGGACGATCCGACGGACCGATGGGTATCGCACGACCCGCATCGACGCTCCCGCTCGCCACGCGCGCGCTGATCGCGGCCGGCGCGGTCGTGTGCGGCGCGGCGGGAGACCGTGTGCGTGCCGCCGATCCGGTCGGGGCGGACGACGCGTTCGCCGCCGCCGGCATCTTCGCGGCGACGGCCCCGCGGGCTGACGCCTGCGAGGCGGGCGTCACGGCGCTTCCCCTCGAGCTCCGTCGGGGCGACCGCATCTGCCTCGTCGGTAACACGCTCTTCGAGCGGGCGCAGTGGTTCGGCGACGTCTCGGCGGTCATCCACGCGGGGTTTCCCGATCACGAGCTCGTGATTCGCAACCTCGCATGGTCGGCCGACGAGGTGGGCCTCGCCCCGCGCCCCGACAACTTCGCCGACCTCGAGCAGCACCTCGTGCGCTTCGAGGCCGACGTCATCCTCGCCGCGTACGGGTTCAACGAGTCCTTCGCGGGCCCCGAAGGCGTGCCGGACTTTCGCCGCCGGCTCGCATCCTTCCTGCGAGGACTGGCGGGCAAGGCCTTCAATGGCCGCGGTCCTGCGCGCGTCGTCCTCGTCAGCCCGATCGCCAACGAGAACGTCGCGGGCGTCGCGGCCGCCGATCGCAACAACGCCGCCATCGCGCTCTATGCGACGGCGATGCGCGACGTCGCGGCGGCTGAGGGGGTCGCCTTCGTGGACGTGTTCGGGCCGTCCGCCGCGTTTCTCGCCGATCCCGGCACCGATCGCACGATCAACGGCTGCCACCTCTCCGCCGACGGCTACCGCGCGTTTGCCGACGTGCTGTTTGGCGCTCTCTTCGGCACCGAGCCGCCCGCCGTGGACGGGCGCCTGCGAGACGCCTGCGTCGATCTCGATCGTCAATTCTTCCGTCGCTATCGCCCCCTCAACACCTTCTACTACACCGGCGGCCGCAGCAAGGACTACGGCTACCTCGACTTCCTGCCGGCCCTCGCCGCGTTCGACGTCATGTGCGCGAACCGTGATCGGCGGATCCACGACGTCGCCCGGGGCCTCCCGGTGGCCGACCCCGTCGACGACACGAACGTGCCTCCTTTGCCCGCCGTGAGCGAGTCTCGCGGTGCGAATGAATGGCTGTCGGCCGCGGACGAGCAACGGGCGTTCCAGGTCGATCCCCGGTTCGAGGTGCGGCTGTTCGCGGGGGAGGAACAGTTTCCCGAGATCGCCAACCCGATCCAGTGCCGCTGGGACGCCCGCGGCCGTCTCTGGGTGAGCACCTCGCAGGCCTATCCGCATCTCTATCCCGGCATGGAGCCGCGCGACCGCCTCGTGATCCTCGAGGATGTCGATGGGGACGGGCGGGCCGACACGGCGACCACCTTCGCCGACGACCTGCACCTGCCGCTGTCGTTCGAGCTGTGCCGTGGCGGCGTCCTCGTCTCGGAGCAGCCGCACCTCACCTTTCTCGCGGACCTCGACGGCGACGACCGCGCCGATGTGCACGAGGTGATCCTCTCCGGCTTCGGCACCGAGGACTCCCACCATGCGTTGCACGACTTCATCTGGACGCCCGACGGCGCCCTGCTCTTCCGGGAGAGCATCTTTCATCACACCCAGGTGGAAACGCCGTACGGACCGGTGCGGCAGCAGAACAGCGGCTGGTTTCGCTACGAGCCCGGGACCCATCGCCTCACGAGCTTCGGAAGCTATCCGAGCACGAACCCGTGGGGCGTGGCCTTCGACCCCTGGGGCAACCACGTCGCCAGCCATCCGATCTTCGCCGAGGCCTTCCACGCACTCGATCCGCCGTACCCCGGACAGCACGCGTCGCCCCGCGGCCTGCAGGCGTACTCCGGCACGTGCGGCCATGCGTTCGTCGATGTCGACGGCTTTCCACAGGAGCTCCAGGGGGGCTTCGTGAAGGCCCGCTACAAGCCGACCAATCGTCTCGAGATCCATCGCTGGATCGAGGGAGACGAGGGATACGAGGAGCAGTACGTCTCCGATCTTCTTTTTTCGACGAACCTCAGCTTCATCCCGGTCGACCTCCACTTCGGTCCGCGCGGCGACCTCTACTGCGTCGACTGGTACAACCCGGTGAAGGGGCACGCCCAGTATTCGCTCCGCGACAGCCGGCGCGACCGGGAGAGCGGACGAATCTGGCGAATCACGGCGAAGGGGCAGTCGGTGTCGCCGCCGCTCGACTGTTCCCGGCTCGATCCGGCCGGGCTCGTCGCCCTGCTCGACGACCCGGCGAGTCGTGTGCGGGCGCTCGCCCGACGCACGCTCGCCGACCGTGATCCGCAGGCCGCCGCCGCGGCCGTCGACGCGTGGCTCGCGCGCCTCGAGCCGACCGATCCCTCCACGTCGCGACGGCAGGTCGAGGCCCTCTGGGCGCTCGCGACGATCGGCGCCGTTCGTCCCGCGCTGCTGGCGGATCTCGTGTCGAGTGACGACCATCACGTGCGCGCCGTCGCGATGCGCCAGTTGAGGTTCTGGCACGAGGCGGTGCCCGAGCGCCACGCGCTGCTCGGCCGCGGCGCCGCCGATCCGGCGGGGCTTGTACGGCTCGAGGCCGCCATCACCGCCAGCTGGATCGGCACGCGGGAGGCCCTCGCGTGTGTTCTCGACATCGTCGCCCGCCCGATCGGCGGACACCTCGCCTACGCGACGGCCTGCGCCCTCGAGTCGCGCACGCTGCGGCGCCACTGGGAGCACGACGAGGATTCACCGGTGCCGCGTCTGCTCGCGCGGATCCGGCGACGGCAGCCGATCACCGAGCCGAAGCCGACGGCCGCCGAGCGGTCCTTCGACGCCCGCCCGGGCCTCACCGAGGTGCGCATCTCCTGCGAGCCGGAGCGCATGCTCTTCACCCGTGGCGAGTTCGTCGTGCGGCCCGGTCAGCCGGTGAAGCTCGTGTTCACCAACCCCGATGCGACGGATCACAACCTTGTCATCGTGAAGCCCGGAGCCCTCGAGGAGGTCGGCGTCGCCGCCAACGAGATGGCGAGGGATCCGGCCAACGCGGCGGGGGATTTCGTGCCGCCGTCGAAGCAGGAACTCATCCTCGCGGCCACGCCGATGATCGGGCCGACGCGACGATCGCAGGCGCACGTGCTCCGCTTCGAGGCCCCTGCCGAGCCGGGCGTCCATCCCTACGTCTGCTCGTTTCCGGGGCACTGGATCGTGATGAACGGCCGCATGGTCGTCGCCCGCGACGCCGCGGAGGCGGAGGCGCTCCTGGCGGCCTGCCGGCCGGCGCTCGTGAAGGCGTGGACCCTCGACGACTTCCCGGTCGCCGCATTCACGTCGGCACGGGATGAGGCGCTCCTGTCCGCGGGCATGCACGCCTTCGTCAAGGCCCGCTGCACGCAGTGCCACGTGGCCGCCGGACACGGTGTGAACCTCGGACCCGCGCTCACCGAGAGCGTGAAGCGGCTGCGCGGCCGGGACCTCCTCGCGCACGTGCTCGATCCCTCGCTCGAGATCGCGGATCGCTACCGGGTGATCCAGTTCGTGCTCGACGACGGCCGCGTCGTCTCGGGGGTCGTCGTGGGCGAGTCGGACGACGAGATCCGCGTCGTGCCAAACCTGCTCGATCCGTCGCGCACGCTCTCGCTGTCACCACGCCGCGTCGAGGAGCGGATTCCTGCGCGGGTCTCGGCGATGCCGGGGGGACTCGTCAACGTGCTCTCCCGCGAGGAGATCATCGCCCTCGTGGCCTTCGTCGAGGCGGGGGACGACCTGCCGCCGGCCCTGCGGCATGCGCCGCTTCAGTCCGGCCAGTGAACGATTGCCCGGCCGATGACGGCTCGTGAAACAATCGTCCGGCTGACGGGCGGCTCAACAAAGAAAGTCGACGGCTTGATGGCGGCAACGGCCGTTTACGTGACGGCCCTCCGGGGCCATTCAGATCGTGCGTCACGGGCACTCGGGTTTTGCTTGAAGAACCGGCAGAGTCCGTGTCGACCGGCGATCATTTGGCGGCGCCAGTGTCGGCCCCGTCCGTCAGCCATGCGAGGTTGAACCGTGCGACGGTCAGCCAAGCGGTGCCGTAGATGTCCTTGCCATCGATGCTGCCTCGCTCGTAGAAGCAGAGGATCGTGCCGTCGGGCAGCACCGCCAGGTCAGAGTAGCCGCTGAAGCCCTCCTCGAGCGGCTTGCTGATCGGCCACGTGCGACCTTCGTCGTACGACAGCTTGATCGACACGTTCTTGCGGTCGCGACTGCCGCCCGCCTTGGCCTTGCCGTCGGATCGTTCGAGCCAGTGCGGATTGGCGAACAGGATCCGGTTCCGGCCCCCGTCCCCACCGGCCAGCGAATGCCGCACGATGCTCGCCATGCAGATCGGTTCGAGCAGGGCCTCGTCGAACGTCGGGACCGTCCAGTCGGTCGCCCCGTCGGGGCTGGTCGTCACGAGCCGCCGGTGCCGGTGCGATTCGCTCCGCACGTTGAGCATCACGCGGCCGTCGGCCAGTTCGACCACCACAGTCTCGTTCGGGTTGATCCACTCGGGCGTGTTGGGCACGGCGATCGCGCCGCGGTGCCAGGTCGCGCCGGCGTCGTCGCTGGAGATGGTGGCGGTAACGCTGGGCCGATGCGCGTGGCCGCCGGTGCCGGTCGAGAGCCACACCGGCACGACCAGGCGGCCGCCGCGCAGTTGGATGCCATGCGCGGGGCCGGTGGCCAGCACCTTCCAGTCGTAGTCGCTGCGGAACCGCTCGAACGTGTCGGTGATCTCGACGGGCGGCGACCAGGTGAGGCCGTCGTCGTCGCTGCGGAGATAAAAGCAACGGGCGTATTCGAGGCAGAACAGCGCGTGCACCGGGCCCGCGCGATCGGCGAACAGCGTGCAGTTGTTGTAGGTCACCTCGTCGGCGGCCCCCAGCCGCTGCGCGACCGCGACCGGGTTCTTCTGCTTCGGCCCGGGCACGTCGGCAAGCCTGTGCGGATCGCTCCAGGTCCGCCCGCCGTCGGTGCTGCGGCGCAGCAGGATGTCGATCGTGCCCCAGTCGCCCCTGGCATTCTTCCGGGCCTCGCACGTGGCGAGCACCGTTCCCTTGGCCGTGACGACGATGCCCGGGATGCGGTACAGCGTGTAGCCGCCGGTCTGGGCCTCGAAGAGGTCGATCTTCTCGGGCGACGGCTCGGTGGCTGGCAGGCTCGCGGGGAGCACGAGCAGCAGCGCGGCGACGACCGAGCGGAGCAGGGAGCGATGGGTCGGGGTGTGGTGGGCAAAGGTTCGCATCGTGGTTGTGCGAAGGATAGCCCGGTCAATGACACTTCAGCAAAGGTATCCCGGCTGACGGACCGCCGTTGAGTCGCGCTTCGTGCTCTGCGGCTCAGATCTGTATTCTTTTCGCTTTTCCGACGCGGAAGCTCCCCGATGAACTCCCAAATGAAATCCCCGGTACATACAGCTCGCGCGCTGCTCGTGTTGCTGCTCGTGATGCCGCTCTCCGCACCGCGTGCGGCAGAACCGGCGGTGCGACTGGCGGAAAACGGTGTTGCCCGTCATGCCATTGTCGTCGATGCGGCGGAGGGTGCGACGCCCGCGGAGCAATTCGCAACGGGGGAACTCGCGCTGTTTTTGAGGAAGATCACCGGTGCGGCGTTCCCCATCGTGAAGGAGGGCGAGCAGGCCGGGCCGGGCATCTACGTCGGACACACACGAAAGGCGGCCGCGGCCGGCATCGAACTCGCCTCGCTGGGCGACGAGGAGTGGGTGCTGAAAACCTCCGGCGACGACCTGATTCTGACAGGGGGGCGTCCCCGCGGCACCCTCTACGCGGTGTATGAATTGCTCGATGCCCACGCGGGATGCCGCTGGATCGCACCGGACATCGAGATCGTTCCCGCCGACCGAACCTTCGCAATTCCGCGACTCGACACACGCGGCCGCCCGGGGTTCTCCTGGCGCGAGACCACGCTGTATCCGCGACACGACGACCCGAAACGCATCTCCAAGGAGGACTACGCCCTCTTCCTGGTGCGCAACCGAAATAATGGCAGCCACCATGGCGGTGGCAGTTTCTGGCTCGATGAGCCGCGCTTCGGCTTCTCCGAGCGCTTCGGAAGTCCCGGCATGGCCCACACCTTTTCCACCTACCAGAAGACATGGCAGGACGCGAAGCCCGAGTTTTTCGCGATGATGGAAGACGGGAAGCGGGCGCCCCGGCCCGACGGTGCGTTGGGTCATGACTTCTGCCTCACCAATCCCGAGGTCAAGGACCGCGTCGCTCGCCAACTGCAGCAGTACATCGAGGACGATCGCGCCGAAGCGGCGCGAAAAGGCACCCCACCGCCCCGGATGTATGCCTTCTCCCAGAACGACACGAGTTCCAAATACTGCCGCTGCCCGGAGTGCTCCGCCATCGCCCAGCGCGAGGGTTCCTACGCCGGCACGACGCTCGCCTTCGTCAATGACGTCGCGGCCAGAATCGCGGACCCATACCCCGATGTCCAGGTGATGACGGAGGCGTATCAATTCACCAAGCGAGCGCCGCGGACGATTCGCCCACGGGAAAACGTGGTGGTCCGACAGGCACTGCTGGATCGGGAATATCGCGCCGACGAAATCGCCGATGTGCTCCGGCCCCTCGACGCGCCGACGAATCGTGCCGCACGGGAGGTCACGGAGGGCTGGGCGGAGACGATCAGGAAAGGCCAGTTTTTCGTCTGGGACTACGCGCAGTTCCGCGATGCGTTCCGTTATCCCTATGACTGCACGACCAAAATCCTCAAAAATCTCGAGTATTGGCACCGGCTCGGCATCGACCGTGTGTTCCTGGAGCAGGCGGGCATCGACGTGTCGTTCCGTCCCATGCGCGACTGGCTCTTTTTCCGGAAAACGCTGCATCCGGAACTGCAGAACGAGGTGCTCATTGACGAGTATCTCCGTGGTTACTTCGGTCCGGCCGCCGGCCCGATGCGGAGGTATTACGACCTCCTGGCGAGGTTGACCGAAACCGGCGACACACCCTATTTCCAGATGCCCGCGTCGGTGAATCCCCGGCTGAACTCCGAGTTTTACACCCAGGTCAACGCCTGGCTGGACGAAGCCGAGGGACTCTGTCAGGAGGACTCACACGCGAAATATCTCCGCCATGTGCAACTCGAGCGGGTGCCGGTCGATTCAGGGATCCTGCACCTGTGGCATCGCTACGCGGAAAACCCGGCGTGGAAGGGCCGCAAGGAGGAGGTGCTTCGCCGCTACGAGAAGAACAAGCGCATGTTGATTCAATCCTGGGCGACGGACGTGCATGTCTGGGTCAACAGCGGGGGCGGGGCCTTCGAAAGCGAACTGGCCGCCCTCCGCATGGAACTCCCTCCCCAATTCCTCGGCCGCAACGCCAACCTGCGTCTGGTGGGCCGGATGGGCGGACCCGCTGGCAGTCTCGTCGATGACAGCACCGCCGCAGGCGGCCGCGCACGGCGACTCGGCAGCGGCAAAGCGGAGGACCACAAGGTCCCGTTTGCGATGAAAGTTCACGACGATCTGGCGCCGAAAAGCTGGCCTGGTGTGACGATCGCCTCGATTCCGCAGGATGAAGCCTGGCACTGGCATCTCGTGGACACCGCTGCGCTGACCGGCAACTGCGGGCTGTGGTCCAGCGTATCCATCTGGCTGCCGATCGGCTGGGGAGCCGTGCCACCGCCGAGCAACGAGATGGAGGTCTGGGTGTCACTGAAGTTCACCGGCCCGACCTACGTGCAAGACTCGCAGTCGCCGGATCAGGTGCTCATCGACCAGGTGGTCATCGTGCCGCCTCAATCGAGGGGCAAGTGAAGCGGGCGAGTGGCGGCTCGATGCAGGGATACTGCCGGGGCCGCGAACTGGCAGACAACAAGCCATTTGGGACGCGTGGTTCCATCGCGCGCGGAACGAGGAAAAAGGACAGCCCGGTCAACGGCTCGCGGCCATGCCGTCCATTTCCACGGCTTCATTCGCGGCACCGAAGACAGCGACGTGCCGTGGATCCGCTCGTCGGCGGCTGAGGTGACCCTGCTCGTGGCGCGACGGGCTTGTCGAGGCCGACAATCGGGGACGGGAGCGGATTTCACTTGTCCCCGATTCGGCCGTGGTTGGATCGGCGGTTGTGCGGAGCGTATCCTGCATGCATGTGGTTGTTGGCTTCACAGCGTGAACAACGGCGGCGCAACGACGCGGCGCTTGCCGAACGCACCCGCGATCGGCTCCGCGAATCACTATCGCGGCACGTGCCGGGCACGGCGGTGTGGGTCTATGGGTCGCTCGTCAGGCCGGGCAGCTTTCGTGAGTGGTCCGACGTTGATGTCGCCCTCGAATCGCTGCCCGTCGGGATGACCCTCGAATCCCTGCAAAGCCTGCTCTCCGCGGACGTTGGCCGCGAGGCAGACGTCTGCCTCATCGACCGCACGCGGCTGAAGCCCGTGATTGAAGCGAGCGGCGAACGATGGATCGCATAGCACTGCAGATTCTGGAGGACGGCTGGGAGCAGGATGGCCGTGCGATGCGCCGCGCAATCGCCACGCTTCGCAACCGTCTCGCCGAATCGACCGACGGCCGCTGGGCCGCCGCCGCCTTTGAGATCAACCGGATCTACAACATCCTCGAGAAGGCCTTCGAGCGGCTCTGCCAATCGTTCGAAAACCATCTCGAAAAGACCGGCACATACCACGACACGCTGATCGAACGGGTGACACTCGATCTGAAGGGGATTCGCCCGGCGTTCCTCCCCGGCGATACGGTCCGAGACGTCCGTGAACTCGAGGGTTTTCGGCATCTCTTTCGACATGCCTATGATCTCGACCTCGACCCCGTTCGCGTCACGGCCGCCGCCGCTTCCAGCCCCGCCTCAGGTTCAGGGGTCATCGGCCGCGAGGCGTTGCCCGATCGCCTCGAGCTCGGTCGCGACCGTGGCCGCATCGGCCGGACGGTCGGCCGGATCATGGGCGATCAGTCGCATGACGAGCTCGGCGACGTCCTGCGGCACGTCGGCCGCGGCCTCGCCCCGCGGTCGCGGCCGGCCGCGGCTGATCGCCGCGAGCATCGACACCAGCGACGCTCCCTCGAACGGCAGCTTCCGCGCGAGGAGCTCGTAGAGCATCACCCCGAGGCTGAAGAGGTCGGCGCGGGAGTCGACCGTCGCATCCGAGGCACTGCGTTCCGGGGCCATGTAGGCCGGAGTGCCGATGATCGTCCCGTCGGTGGTGAGCCGCGTCGCGTCGTCGCTCGCATCGCTGACGAGTCCGAAATCGATGATCTTCACGCGGCGTGCCGGACCCTCGAGGAAGACGTTCTCGGGCTTCATGTCACGATGCACGAGTCCGGCGGCATGGGCCGCGTGCAGCCCGGTCGCGATCTCGCGGCCGATGCGGAGCACCTCCCGGAGCGGCAGCGGCCCCGCCTCGTCCCGGACCGCCTGCAACGGCCGGCCCGAGAGCCGCTGCATGACGAGGAAGGGCACGCCGTGGGGTCGGCCCGGTAGCGGCTCCTCGCCGACCTGGTGGATCGTGACGACGTGCTCGTGCTCCACGGCCGCGGTCGCGCGGCTCTCGCGGAGGAATCGCTGTCGTGCGGCCGGGTCGTCCGCCTTCGCGCGGTGCATCGTC
>JBJTBO010000364.1:0-2094 GCA_046091445.1 Planctomycetaceae bacterium
GTAGAAGGCGTTGCCCGCCACCGCCGGGTCGGTCACGTAGAGCACCAGCCGCTGGGGCGGGTGGTCGGCGAGGTAGCCGAGCAGCCAGGTGTGGTACTTCGTGAGCGACGCCGCGTCGGTGCCGCACTCGCGGTAATCCCAGAGCACGAGGTCGCCGAGCGACGGCTCCGGTGCCGGCAGCCCCGCGCCACTCCCCACCCACGTGGTTGGCAGAAACTCGTACTGGAAGACGCAGATCGAGGGGGCCGCCGTCGCGTTCCAGAACGACATGAACCCGCCCTGGACGGTCGGGTCGGTGAACTTCCGGCAGAACGCCATGAACTCGTCGACACCCGCACCGGGCCCCGCGGCCGGCGCGTCCCCCGTGCCGAAGGCGTCGATCAGGCCATTCCCCTCTGAGGCGTTTTCGGTGCTGAAGATGAGGTAGGTGCGCGACAGGTCGGTGGGCATGCCGGAGCCGGTGCTCGTGTGCTTGCCGACGAAGAAGCCGAACGTGCTGGCCGGGTCGTCGACCGACGGCGTGCCGAAGATCGCCGCCACCGGATCGGCGACGTTGCGGGCCTCGGTGTAGATCGTGTCCGGCAGGGCCGGACTGGGATTGGTGACCGAGGCACCGGCCTCATAGGCATCGACGTAGGTGACGCCCCCCGACACCTCGGTCATGTTGTAGAGTTCGCAGTAGGCCGCCTCGAGCAGCCGGTTGGCCGCGGTCGCCCCGATCGTCCAGCCAGCCATCTGGGCGAGGTTCGTGTAGCCGTGGGCGAGGCCGGTGCCGACGAACTGCGGAGATCCGTCGAGCTCGGGCCACCACGTCGCCTGGTACGCACGAATGGCGTTGAGCGTGTCCTCGTCGGCAGGGATGCCGCTGGCCTCGGCCTCGATCGTGATCTCCGAGACGAACGTGTTCTTCGACCCGCTCGTGGCGAGGATCGTGTTGGCCTCGTAGGCCCAGTAGAAGGCCTTCTGCCACTCGGCCGTGAACTGCTCGCCCGCCGGCGACCAGTTCCACACGTGGCCGTCGCTCGTGAAGTCGGGCACGAGCGCGATCTCGCCGGTGAAGCCCTTGGCGTCGAGCGTGAGGATCGTGCTGATGAGCGCGGAGGTCGCGTCGAGCTGGAAGTTCTGGCTGATCGAAGGGTCGGTCGAGGCCGGATCGGCCAGGCGGAGCACGAGCTTGGCGGCGGTCAGGGGCTGCTGCGCGGACGTCGCGTAATCGACGATTCCGGAGTAGTACCCGCTGTCGCCGTTGTCCCCCTCGATCCACATCGCCACCGGCAGCTGCGAGACGGTGGCGAGCAGCCGCCGGGTCTCCAGTCGCTCACAACCCAGCTCTCGCGTGCGGCGTCGGCGGCGCATGGCCCCCCCTGTCGTTGGATGGCATCGAAGCATCAGCCTGCAGGCTAGTTGCGTCTACGTGTTCCCGCAACGTTCGGGTCGGTCGGGGCTGCCCATAACGTCTCGCCCGGACGTTCACTGCGCCCATCCTGGGCTTCGTTCACTCGATGGCGGCTGCGCTTTCGGCATCCTGCCTGCGCTGGCCGCCAACGCCGGCTCGACGGCACGGACAGCCCCTCGCTGGGATGCTCTCTCAGCTGGGCGGCGGGGAACGCTGTTTGCCGAGGTGCTCGTCGAGAAACGCGAGGCGGTCGGCGGACATATCGACCCGCTGCTGCAGCGACGCCCCGCTGCCGTGGCCCGCGCGGCGCTCGATGCGGATCAGGAGTGGTGATCCCTGCGGCTGGGCGTGCTGCAGGGCGGCGGTGAACTTGTAGCTGTGGGCGGGCACGACCCGGTCGTCCCGCTCGGCCGTCATCACGAGCGTGGCCGGGTAGTTCATGCCGGCCCGCACATTGTGCAGCGGCGAATAGCCGAGGAGATAGCGGAACCTCTCCTCGCTATCGTCGCTCCGGCCGTAGTCGCCGGCCCACGCGTACCCGATCGTGAACTCCTGATACCGCAGCATGTCGAGGACGCCCACCTCCGGCACCACGGCGCCGAAGAGGTCGGGCCGCTGCGTCAGCATCGCGCCGGCAAGCAGGCCGCCGTTGCTGCTGCCGTTGGCGGCGAGGTGGTTCGGGCTTGTCCAGCCGTTCG
>JBJTBO010000365.1:0-2519 GCA_046091445.1 Planctomycetaceae bacterium
CCCGCGGCCCCCCCCCCGCGGACGGGTCGGGGGCCGCGCGCGCCCACAACCTCGCCCGCGCCGCCGTGGGCCTCGCTCGCGTGCACACGCTCCTCCTCGAGGGGCGGGCTGCGGCGGAGCCCTCGCGACAGGACTCCTTTCGGGCCGTGGCGATCCTCGAGGAGGCCGCCCGGCAGGCGGTCTGGACGGAGGGCTGCCTGACGGCGATCACCGACCGGTGCGCCGAACTCGAGGAGCTCCGCGCGGCGCTGCCGACGCGGCGGGACACCGTGCGACAGCGTGTCGTGGAATTGGAGCGGCGACTGCACCGTCAGCGGACCGACCGTCCGCGCGCCGGCGAACGATGCCGCGAGGCGGTGCGGCTGCTCGAGGTGGCCGATGAAGGCCTCGCGACCCAGCGGCCCGACCTTCCCCGGGCGGCCCAGCTCGTCGATGCCGCCGATGCCGCGTGTGCCCGCGGCGGCCAGCTCGCGGACGAGGATGAACGGCTCGCCACGCAGGCCCTGTCCGACGTGGAGGAGACCGACGCGGCGCTGCGGCGGATCGCCGCGTGGTACGCCGAGGGCGTGCAGGCCGACGTGCGGGCCGCGGCGGCCCAGCTCGACAACGCCCGCTCCCTCCTCTCCCGCCAGCGCTACGAGGAAGCGATCGCCGCGGCGTCGGAGGCATCCCGTGCCGGCCGCCTGGCCTACGCGGCGGCGACGGCGGAGGCGGAGCGACGCCAGCTGCTTCGGCAGCAGGAGATCGAGCAGCGACGTAGGGCGGAGTCGTTCGAACGCATGTCGCGGGGTGCGGGCCCGTGGATGATCCAGCTGCCGGGTGGGCCGTTGGCCGGCCCCAGCCCATGGCGATCGGTGCAGGGAGGCGGCCGGCGGTCCTCGACGTCGTCATCCTCGACCGCGGGGCGGGGATGGTCGCGCGACATCGCGCAGGTGCGCTGGTAGGCGTGCGCTGACTCCCGGCGGCGGGGCCGCGACGCGGTGGTTCACCGAACCGTGATCGGCGCCACGTCGAGGCGGCCGATCTCGGCGGCCGGGCGGTCACCCGCCGGAACGCGAACCTCGAGATGCTGCTCCATCCGCTCCACGCGTTCCCGCACCGCACGCGGGAGTCGGCTGCGGGCCTCGGGCGTGTCGATGCAGTCGTCGAACACGAGCCGTCCCGCACGGTCGGTCACGACGAGGCGCGTGTCGTCCCCGGCAGTCAGCCGGATCTGGTAGTCGGCATCCTTGCGGACGAGCGTCTGTGCCACCGGAGGTGCGGGCGGAGCCGACGCGCCCGACCCGCTCCCGGGAACCGCGAGGGTCGGCGGCGGGGGCGCCGTGCGCGCCTCGGAGGGCAACCCGAGCCGCGGCAGCTTCGCGAGCGTCGAGGCGGCCGGTCGCAGGGCATCCCGTGGCGGCGCTGAGACCGCGCCGGAAGGGACCGCGCCGTCGCGCGCATCGAGGTCGATCACGACCGGCTTGCCGGCCCGCAGGACGTGGCATGCCAGCGGCACGCCGCGGGGCGACGCCTCGAGGAAGGCCGCGAACTGCTCCGGAAGCAGCATCAACTGGTCGTCGATGCGCACGAGCACGTCGTTGACCTGGAACCCGGCCCGGGCGGCGGCGGACGAGGCCTGCACCGTCTCGACGACGAGTCCGGACCCGCGCTCGAGCGCGAGCTGGTCGCGCAGCACCTGCGGGGCGCGCGTGAGCCTCAGTCCCGCATCGACCGGGGGCGTGGTGGCGACGACCTCACCGACCGGCTGCAGATGGGATCGCGGGGCCGGACGACTGCCGGGCGCGGCGACCAGGCCCGGAGGAACGGCCGGTGATTCGCCTCGCGCGGGCGCGGCAGCCGCGAGAACCGCGGTGATCGCCAGACAGGTGACGCGGTGGGTCACGACGCGGTTTGCGATCGGCATGACGACGGCACCCCATTCATGGAACGGACGTCACGGCTGGTCCGGCGACCCGACCTCATCCGTCGATCCGACGGAGAGGTGTGTGACGAACCGCGACCGACGACGCCAGATGACCTTTTTGCGGGCCGGCACCCGTGGCGATCTGCGTGGTCTGCGCGCGACCAGCGAGTGCGGGCTGCCGGCGCGGGGTGTGAAGACGGGGCGGGCGGCACGAACTGCTCGGCGTGACCAGCGGCGAAGTGATGCCGCACGGTGGCGGAAGACGATGGACCCGACGACGGGACGAGGTCGGCCGGGGCGGGAGCCGCCCGTGGAGTCGCGGCCGGTTCCCGGGGGGGAGTCATCGCCATGTCAGCCGCCGCACGCGCGTGGATTCTGGGTTTCGCCGCACTCGTCGCCTCGACCGTCGTGTCGGGACCGCGTGCGGACGACATCGCGCTGCCGCCTGCCGACACCCAGGCCGACGCCGAGGAAGCGGCGATCGGCCTCGAACTGCCGACCGACTCGGCACCGCCGGCGGTCGCGCCCGACGAGCCTGACGCGGAGGCGACAGAAACCGCATCGTCGCCCGTGGCACCCGAACCGTCCGAGCCCGAGTCCATCGAGCCCACCG
>JBJTBO010000366.1:0-10822 GCA_046091445.1 Planctomycetaceae bacterium
GCGCTCACGATGGTCAGCGAACTCGACAGGGCGGCGGGCGACTTCAGCGTCGGAGAGGCGGCAAGAGCGACGAACTCCGACCGTGGAACGAGCGGGAACTCTCCCTTCTCAAGGATGCCGCCGGACGCTTCGCCGCGCAGCATCCGAAGATCGCGGCCCGCCTCAACCTCGGCAGCGAGACGGTCGCCGATCCGCACGTGGAGCGGCTGTTGCAGGGCGTCGCGTTTCTCAACGCCAGGCTGCACAAGCGGCTCGACGACGACTACCCGGAACTCACCGGCGGCCTGCTCGATCTCCTCTACCCGCACTACCTGCGTCCCACGCCGTCGATGTCGATCGTGGAGATGCAGCTCGACGCCAAGCAGGCCGCCCTCGTCGCGGGGCACGCGGTGCCACGGGGCACCTCGATCGATACCGAGCCGGCGGACGGAGAGCCGTGTCGGTTTCGGACCTGCTTCGACCTGCGGCTCTGGCCCCTGTCGGTCACGGACGTCCGCATGGCCGGCCCACCGTTTCGGCTGCCGCTCGTGCCACCGATCGCCACGGCGGCCGTCCTGGAGGTGGCGTTCGAGACCTTCCAGTCGCAGGTCCGGATCGGCGACATGCCGCTCGGCAGCCTTCGCCTCCATCTCAATTCGGGAGCAGGCACGCTCCTCTTCAAGCTCTACGAGTTGCTGCTGACGCGCTGCCTCGGCGTGGTCGTGTCCACGGGACCGACCGACCCTCAGCCGGTGCTCCTGCGGGGCGATCGCGTCGTGGCTGCCGGCCTCGAGCGATCCGAGGCGGCGATTCCCGACGATCCGCGCAGCTTCCCTGGCTACCGCCTCCTGTCCGAGTTCTTCGCCCTGCCGCAGAAGTTCATGTTCGTGGACGTGCTGGGCCTCAGTCCGGGCGTGCTCGCGCGGGTCGGCCCCCGCATGCACCTCTCGTTCCTCCTGTCGGCGACCGACCGCGAGCTCGAGCGGCTCGTCGGCCCGAGCGCCGTGCGGATCGGCTGCACGCCGATCGTCAACCTCTTCGAGCAGCGTCTCGACCCGGTGCGCATCTCCGGCACGCGCACGGACTATCCGGTCATCCCCGACGCGAGGCGTCCGCGGGGCGTGGAGATCCACTCGATCGAGTCGGTGCTGGCCAGTGGGCCCGGCGAGCGGCCGGTGCGGGTGTCGCCGATCTATGCGGCGGGTGCCGCGACGTCCACCAGTGACGATCCCCGACGGCGGCTGCGGTGGTCCGCCGTGCGCCGGCTCGTCGAGGACGAGCGTCCCGACGGTGGATTCGATCGCGCCGGTGACACATGGATCTCGCTGCTCGACGAGCGCGGTGGTCCGGCGGACGTGTCGAATCTCGTGCTCCACATCCGCGCCGTCTGCACCAACCGCAACATGGCCGACAAGCTCCCCTTCGCCGTGGGGCGGCCGCGGCTGCACCTCGAGGACGGACAGGGGCCGGTCGAGCGCATCGCGTGCCTCGTGCGCCCCACCAAATCGCTCCGGCACCGGGCGGGACGCGGGGATGCGTGGCGGATCGTCTCCCATCTCTCGCTCAACCACTTGTCGCTCGTGGATACGGGGGACGGGCGGGCCGCGGCGGCGCTCCGCGACATTCTCGCGCTCTACCTCCACGACGATCTCGACGACTTCGCCCAGAAGCAGCGCTGGATCCAGGGCATCATCGGGGTGCGTGGACGCCGCGTGGCGGCCCGCGTCGGCGGTGACTACGGAGGCGTGGCGCAGGGCATCGAGGTGACGCTGCAGCTCGACGAGGAGCGATTCAGCGACCATACGGCCTACCTCTTCTCGACCCTCATCGACCGGTTCCTCGGCGCATGGGTCTCGATCAATTCCTTCAGCCGCACGGTGGCGACGAGTCGCCAGCAGGAAAGTCGCCAGGAGCAGTGGAGATGGCCGCCGAGAGCGGGCAGCCGGAGGCTGGTGTGAACGCGCTGGTGGACGAGATTCTCGCCACTCCCCAGCGATTCGAGTTCTTCCAGGCCGTGCGGGTGATCGACGACGCGACGTGGCGCCGCATGGTGGCGGCATCGTCCCGCGCCGCGCTCCTGCGGCGGGACGACGATGGTCTCGTGCGGCTGCACTCCGCCATCACGCTCGGATTTCCAGGCGGTGCGATCGTCGCCGCCTCCCGCCCCGCCGACGGTGGCCTCGAGCCTGTGGAGTGCGAGGTCGCGTGCTTCGGACTGGTCGGTCCAGCCGGCGTGCTGCCCCGGCACTACACGACGCTCATCATGGAGCGGCTCCGCCGCTTCCGGGATTCGACGCTGCGGGATTTTCTCGACGTGATCGAGAATCGATCCCTCTGGCTCCTGTACCGGGCGTGGACCAAGTATCGGCAGGTGCCGCTGATCGAGCGCACGCGGCTGCGCGATTCAGGCACGCCCTGGGACGACGGCGCCTCGTCGCCGCGGGATCCCGTCACGGCGTCCGTGGCGTGCCTGACGGGCCTCGGCACCCGCGGGCTGCCCCAACGGCTCAGGATCGACGACGAGCTCGTGTTCCACTACGCCGGCCACTATGCCCACCATCCGCGTTCCGCCGACGCGCTCGAGCAGCTGCTCACCGACGCGTTCGGCATGACGATCCGTGTCGAGCAGTTCGTGGGCCGCTGGCTGTCGCTGGAACCGCAGGATCAGACGCGGCTCGCGTCACCCGACGAGCCGGAGGGCCGCAATGCGCGGCTGGGAGCCGGTGCCATCGCCGGGGCGCGGGTGTGGAACGTGCAGTCCGTCATCGAGATCATCGCCGGCCCGCTGACGCTGCCCGAGTTTCTTTCGCTGCTGCCGGGGGCACGCTGGCTCGGACAGATCGGTGACGCGGTGCGCATGTACGTCGGGCTCGCGCTCGACATCCGCGTGCGTCCGCAGCTGGCGGCCGAGAGCGTGCCGGGGACGTACCTCGCGGCTTCTCGGGAGGTCGATCGCAGCCGGCCTCCGGCACGACTCGGGTGGACCACCTGGCTCGTGACCACCGCCTCCACCATCGACCGCTCCGATGCCGCCTTCACGGTGCCCTGACGGCCCGCGGCGTCGTCAGCCGAGGTAGATCCGCTTGCCGTCGATCGTGACGTCGTCATCCGCGAGTTCCGTGATGCGTCCGGCCTTGAGGTCGTAGTCCCCCTCGACATGGCTGCGCACCCGGCCGAGCCGCTGGTGGACCGCTCCAGACACCCACTGCGTCAAATCGGTGAGCCGCTCGAAGAGATGCCGGGCGGTGAACTGCAGCTTCTCGGCCACGATGTCCACCAGTCCGCTCTTGATGAACACGCCATCGCGGGCGAGCAGGTCGATCCGCCCGCGGGGCGCGGCGAACTCGATGTCGCCCGGGGCCACGAACGTGGTGGTTCCGCTCCCCTCCAGCAGACCGATGACGTACCACGCGTCGTCACGGCCGATCGCGAGCACCTCGTCGCCGACGACCGGCGCGTAGCTCTGGACGAGCGCCAGCCGTGCCGTGGCCGTCGCTCCACCGTCGAGCGCCAGCACGACGCGACGACCCTCGATGGCCACGATCCGGCCGGGGCCGAGCTGCGTCCCCTCACCGGCGGCTGCCGGCGCCTCGAGGAGTTCGTGCACGGCGAGATGGGTGTTGGTGAACGCGGACTCGAGCGCCATGCCGGACCCCGGGACAACCACCGGTCGGGCTCAGGAGCCGACGGTGTAGGACTCCTGTACCTTGCCCTTCGACGCGCCGGTGGCGTCGAACTTGTGCACCGTCATCGTCAGCTTGTGGAAGCGGAATTCGACGGTATCGGTGGGCGTGAGTGCCGCGTCGACCGCGTCGCCCACCGCATCGCCGATCCCGTACGCCGAGACGTTCACGTCCTCGAGTTCGCACTCGAACGTGACGCAGGGCTTCCCCGCGATCGTCGTCGTCACGTGGATCTGCACCTTGGGCAGCTTCCTCCCGTCGAGGCAGGCCTTGAAGGCCTTCACCGACGAGCCGTCGATCGCCTTGTGGACACCGATGGCATCGAACGACACGCTGCCGACGGCCTTGTCGGAGGAGATGAACGACCCCGTGACCCGCTCCGCGCCGAGACGGAGCCCGACCAACGGGCTCCAGCCCTCGTGTCCCGCGGCGGTCGCGCTCCCCTCGAAGTCGCCGATCTTCACGAATCCGGCGACCCGCGCGAACCTGCCTCCGCCCGCACCGTCACGGTCCGAATGGGCAGAGCCGAATTCGACGGTCCCTGGCATGCTCATGCCGATCTCCTCGCAGGAGGCGGAAGCCGCGCGGCGGAGCGGCTGGATGATTGACTCTCAGCGATCATAGCACCGCGTGCACGGCCCACAACGCGCCGGCACGCGATCACCCGCATCGTGTTCATTCGATGAGGTAGTCGAAGCCGCCACCCGTATCGAGCCGCACCTGCACCCGCTCGACGGGTCGGCCCTCGGCCATCCTCCCGAGCAGCCGCGTCGAGAGGTCGGGCAGCATGCCACCCGAAAGCACGTGGTCGATGTTGCGGGCACCGCTGTCCACCTCGTGGCAGCGATCGACCACGGCCTTGACCACGTCGGCCTCCCAGCCGAACGACGCCTTGTACGCCGCCTCGAGCCGGCGGCCGATCGACCGCAGCTTGAGCTCGCAGATGCCGCGCAGCACCTCGTCGGAAAGCGGGAAATACGGGAGCACCGTCAGCCGTCCCAGGAAGGCGGGCTTGAACACCTTGAGCAGGTCGCCGTGGAGCGCCTCGGCGAGACCGGCCGCGTCGGGACGCGTGGCCGGATCGGCGCAGAGCTTCATGACCGTGTCGGTGCCGGCGTTGCTCGTCATGATGATGACGGTGTTCTTGAAGTCGATGTCGCGGCCCTCGCCATCCTTCAGCATGCCCTTGTCGAACACCTGGTAGAAGATGTCCTGCACGCCGGGATGGGCCTTCTCCATCTCGTCGAGCAGCACCACGCCGTAAGGCCGCCGCCGGACCGCCTCGGTGAGCACGCCTCCCTCGCCGTAGCCCACGTAGCCCGGTGGCGATCCCATGAGGAGCGACACCTTATGCTCCTCCTTGAACTCGCTCATGTTGATCACGGTCATGTGGCTCTCGCCACCGAAGAGCAGGTCGGCGAGCGTGAGCGCCGTCTCGGTCTTGCCCACGCCGCTGGGGCCGGCCAGCAGGAAGACGCCTACCGGGCGCCGCGGGTCGGTGAGCCCGGCCCGCGAGGTCTTGATCCGCTCGGCGATCGTCTCGAGCGCGTGAGACTGGCCGACGATCCGTTCCTCCATCCGGGTCTTGAGCTCGAGCACGCCCCGGATCTCGTCCGAGACCATGCGGCCGACCGGGATGCCGGTCCAACCGGCGATGACCTCGGCGATCTGCTGGCCGTCCACGCAGGGGCTGAGGAGCGGCTCGTCCCCCTGCACGCGAGCCAGATCGGCCTCCAACTCCCGCAATCGAGCCAGGAGCGTCTGTCGCTCCGCGTCGGAAAGGGGCTGCTCGGGGGCCGCGGCAGCACCCGCCGGTGCGGCAACGGCAGCACCGCCCGCTGACTGAGCCGGAGGGGCTTGGGCCGGAGCGGCTTGAACAGGAGCGGCTTGAACAGGAGCGGCCGGAGGCGTCGGCCCACCGGAGAGCGTCGTGTGGCCCGTGAGCCGCTTGCGCAGATCACGGATCTCGCCGACCAACTGCGACTCCTCGGCAAACCGCTTCTCGAGCGACGCGAGTGAGGCGGCCACCTCCTCCTGCTGACCGCGCAGCTCCTCGAGCTGCTTGGTGTGCGTGCTGCCCGCCTGCTCCTCGCGCTTGAGGATGCCGATCGCCGTCGTGAGCGCGTCGAGCCGGCGACGGGCATCCTCGATCGCCGGCGGCACGGCCACCTGCCCGATCGCGACGCGGGCGCACGCCGTGTCGAGCAGACTCACCGACTTGTCGGGCAGCTGCCGGCCCGAGAGGTAGCGGCGCGAGAGCTTCACGCTCTCCACCACCGCCTCGTCGAGGATCGAGACGGAGTGATGCTTCTCGAGCGTGCCGACCATGCCCCGCATCATCCGGATCGCCATCTCGTCGTCTGGCTCCTCGATCTTCACGACCTGGAACCGCCGGGCGAGCGCGGCATCCTTCTCGAAATACTTCTTGTATTCCGCCCAGGTGGTGGCGGCGATCGTGCGCAGCTCGCCACGGGCGAGTGCGGGCTTGAGCATGTTGGCGGCATCGCCCTGGCCGGCCGCGCCGCCGGCACCGATGAGCGTGTGGGCCTCGTCGATGAAGAGGATGATCGGCACGGGGCTCTTCTTCACCTCGTCGATCACGCCCTTGAGCCGGTTCTCGAACTCCCCCTTCACGCCGGCGCCCGCCTGGAGGAGGCCGAGGTCGAGCGTGCGGAGCTGCACCTTCTTGAGCGGCTCGGGCACGTCGCCGTCGGCGATCCGGCGGGCGAAGCCCTCGACGACGGCGGTTTTTCCCACGCCCGCCTCGCCCGTGAGGATCGGATTGTTCTGCCGTCGCCGGGTGAGGATGTCGACGATCTGCCGGACCTCCGCCTCCCGGCCGAGCACGGGATCGATCTTGCCGGCCTTCGCCCGCGCGGTCAGGTCGATCGTGTACTGATCGAGGCTCGGCGTCGTGGTGGGGCCCCTCGGAGCACCGCCAGCCGCGTTGCCGGCCACGCCACCGTCCGCCGCGCCGCCCGCCGAGCCGTCCTCGGGAAGCGGCGACTCGATGGACCGAGCGAACACCCGCGATGCCTCGCGGGCGAGCACGTCGGGGGAGATCTTCCGCAGTTCGTCGCTCACGGCGAGCGCGCGCGGTGTGATCGATTCCTCCGACAGCAGTGCCTGCAGGAGCCGAGCGCCGCGCACATCGGCCTCGCGGTGATCGACGCTGGCGATCAGCCAGCCCTGCCGGATGAGAACGCACACCTCCGGCGAGAGCAGGGGCGGCCGCGCGTTGCCGGTCTTGAAGCCGTCGATGGCCTTCATGAGGCCGGCCATCACCCGCGCCTGATCGACGCCGAAGTGCTTGAACAGGAGGCAGATGTCGTTGCCCGGCTGCTCGAGCAGTTTCACGAGCCAGTGCTCGATCTCGACGTTGTAGTTGGTCTTCGAGAGGCACAGGCCCGCCGCCCCCTCGAGGGCACGTTGGCTCGACGGGTTCAGTTTCGAGATGAGGCCCTTGAGGTCGAGACCGGCCATGACAGGCTCCTGGATGATGACGGGCGGGGCTTTCTGACCACCACCCTACCTGCCGCGAGATCGGGCAGAAAGCGGCCCGCCCAAAATGCGGAAGCGGTCCAGAGAAAGTCACGGCGATTCGTTGCCGTTACCGGGAGACGACGATCCCCAGCTGCAGCAGTTCCGGCAGCACGATACGCATGAAATCCGAACAGATCGCCTGCACCGCTTCGTATCGCTCGCCCGGGTCCGTGATCGGCCTGCCGGTGCTCCGGACCGCGAGCGGCAGGCCCCGCTGCGTCACCCGATCATCCACGGACCGCAGGAACATGTCGGACTCGACGTGTGCCGATGCGGTGTCCGCCAGCGATGCCAGCACGATCGCCGACAGCACACGCATGCCGTGTCCCGTGCCCGTGCGTCGGCTGGCGAGCGTGACGCTCTTCACGCCTCCGTGAAGGCTCGACAGGACATCCCTGTTGAACGCATCCGGCACGACGTACCGATGTGATGCCCGTGCCTCGACCGATGGGGCCTCGATGGGCGGCAGCGGCTGTGGGTCGAGCCGGAGCACGCCGACGGCCAGGGCCACATCGAGATCGTCGAGAATCATCCCGGCATTCGCTCGGGGGTCGTCTGCGGCCAGCGCAGCGACCAGTTCCGCGAGCGTGCGCGGGCGCTCGCGCAGCAGGGCGACGATGCGGTCGTGCGGAGGTCCATCCAACGTCATCTCCCGGCCCGCCACCGTGGTGGACCAGGGCAGGGCAAGCGATGCGTCGGTAAGCCGCAGACCGGCACCGCCCGTCACGGCGATCCGGTCCGCCGCGTCGCGGAAACGCCTGGGTTGCTTCGCATAGACATCCCAGCGAAAGCTCTGGTTCATGAGCATGTCGCTGCGTGCCTCGGCCGTCACGCGATCGCCGTGCGGCAGAAAACGGAGCAGGTGGGCGCCTGGCCACAGGGCAGGAAGATTGTTGGAAAGGGGGAGTGAGCCGACGTAGTCGAGGCCCGCGGCATGGAAGCGGGACGCCACATCCGGGAAGGCGAACGCGGTCCAGTTGTCGTTGAGGAACTCGTGGGCCAGGTAGGCCGGGTCGTAGGTCGCGACATCCTCGAGCATCGACGCCGCCAGCGGATTCTGGGCGAAGTGCGGCGCACCCGCCCCCTGCATCTCGCGGGCGACGGCGAGCGCCGCCTGCACCCGCTGGCAACTGTCGCCCTTCGCGGCCTCTGCCAGTTCGCGGATGAGCCGGCGGGCGGGCAGGAGCGGCGCCCATCCGGGCAGGGCGTTGTAGCTCACGAGGAGCAGGCCACCCGGGGCGAGGAGGTCATGGGCGATCGCGAGAATCTGCTCGCGAACGTGGTCGGCCACCCAGCTGAATACGCCGTGCATCGTGATGAACTGCTGTGGCGCCAGGTTGGCCGGCAGCGCATCGAAACCCGACTCGCCCACCTGCACGTTCGTGAGGCCCGTCCGGTCCACCCGCTGCCGGATCGCCCCGGTGTGGACGGGATTGATGTCCACCCCGACGAAGCGGCCGTGCGGATTGGCGGCCGCCAGCGTCAGCAGCGTGTCTCCGAAGCCACAGCCGAGTTCGAGGTAGGCGAACGGCTCATGGATCGAGACGGGAGCCACGCCGTTGCACATCGCGACGTCGTTGAGACTGGAAGGCGCGAGATGTGGATAAAAACCCGGCAGATACGGCACGTCGATCACGTAGCCATCGGCATAACGAGAGTCGGCGCCGTGGTCCATCGACGTCCTCACACGAAAACGAAACCGCCGGGATCGGAGAGCCGATCCCGGCGGCAGCCGCTGAATCGTCGGATCGTCGAGTTACTTGGCCGTCATCGCCATGACGTCGGCCTCACCCTCGACGGAGCCCTTGACCGAGCCGTCCTTGGGATCGATCTCCTGATACTTCATCTTGACCTTCGTGGGCATCAACTGGTAGCGGGCGTTCTGATTGCCCCGGCCATCGCCCACTGTCTCGACGAGCGTCACGAGCACGTCGGAAAACTCGTAGTGGCTGTTGAGCTCACTCTTTCCGCCGACGGTCGTGGTCTCGACGACCTCGACCTTCTTCACGATCTTGCCGCCGAGGCAGGCAGCGACGATCTTCGGCGTCGCCTTGTCGATGTTGCCGTGCAGTTCGATCGGCCCCAGCTGGGTGCTGCCGGTGGTGCGCTGCTGCGCCATCTGCGATCCGCCGGCACCTGCTCCCATGAGTTGCCGGGTGCCGAGCACGTCGTACTTGATGCCGACGATCCACTTCTCGTAGCCCTTGTCGGTGCCGCCACCGTCAGCCCCCTCAAACTTGAAATAAATGGCCATGATCGAGTTCCTTTCTTCGCGAAATGTGATCTTCCGTCGTTGCAGCCTCACATCGACCAGCCGAGGAGGCCTTTTCGATTCCTTGCTCCGCCTCGTCATCCTTTCGGCCAGTTCTACGGCCGACGCGGCCCGACGGTTCGGCCGGTGCGGGCCCCGCCGGAAAAGCCTCCGCACGGTAGCACAAAGACGCCGGGACGCAAGCGTTCGGTCGGCGGCTGGATCACGAGAAAATCATGAGCCGCATTCGACCGTGGAGGCGGCACGGTCGCCGCCGTCACTCCGCCGGTGGTGCGTCGTCCTCGAGCAGGGAGTGGACCGCGATCGCGATGAGCACCAGACGCATGCTCCAGAGGGCGGTGCGGATCCAGTTGGTCGCGACGAGTCGGGCATGCACGTCGGCATCCCAGCCGAGGGTGAGCCTGTCGTGGGCGGGGACCTGCAGGAAGAACGTGCTCGCCCAGATGCAGACGAGCGTTATCGCGGCGGCCGCGAGGAGCCACGGGGGCACGCGTCGCGGCGGACGGATCCCGAGCCACGCGGCCGTCGCCCCCTCCACAAGCATCGCAGGAATCACGACCGCGGCGGTCCGCTCACGATGGCTGGCTTCCCATCTGCCGAAGTCGTCATGCGGCCAGCCTGCCATCAGCGGGTAGTGCACGACCTGCACGTACCAGATGAGCCCGGTCATGAACACCGTGGCGACGAGGTGCACGAGCAGCACCGTCTTGGGCGAGGGCAGCAGGCGTGACGACGCAGGCATGGCGGGATCATAGCCCCCGCCCGAGCCCGACCGCTACCGGATCCGTCCCATCCGCGCGCGGCTGCCGCAGGCGATCGGCTCGGCGCTCTGGGCACCGAACTGGGCGAACACCGCGAGCCGCTCGGCCGCGCGGGAATCGGGCGCGTCGGGGGATCCGGCGATCGCATAGCCGCGACGCGACGGCGTGAATCCGAACGCGAGGGCGAGCTCGTACGCCCCCGTGGAGCCGAATCGTCCGGAGGGGGCCCGCAGCGGGTTGTAGCGGAAGTTGCCGTAGCCCGAGACGCCGATGTAGAAGACGCCGCCCCGCAGTGCCGTGAAGGCGAGTGCGCTGTCGAATGAGCCGTTCGCATCGTCGTTCGAGGCCAGCTGTCGGCCGCGGGAGTCGAACAGCCGCAGGTAGCTGTCGAGGCTCGACGTGTTCGACACGAGGCGGGCCACCACGTCGACCGACAGGCTCTGGCCGGCCGCGAGCGTCACGCGGTAGAGGTCGACGTCACGGCCACGAAAACGGCTGTCACCGATCTGGCCGGCGACCCGCACCTCGCCCGACGTGGCCGCGACGATCGATGCCTGGCGGATGGTGTCACCCACGTCGCCGAC
>JBJTBO010000367.1:0-3232 GCA_046091445.1 Planctomycetaceae bacterium
GTGATCGTGACGCCAGGGGCATGGCAGGAGGTGCAGCGGCTCGAGACCGGCGGGGCGGTTACGGCGCTCGTGTGGCGGGGCGACGGTCAGCGGCTCGCCGCGGCGGTCGAGGGCGCGACGAACGGCGGCGCGCGGGTCGTCGTCTTCGGTCCGCCGGTGCCTCCCGCGCAGCCCCAGCCGGGACAGGAACTCGTCGAGCACGACGCACTCACCGTGGGTGCCGATGTGATCCGCCTCGCGTTCGATCGCGATGGCCGCGACGTGTGGGCCTGTCATGCCGACGGGAGGCTCGCCCGGTGGACGGCGGCTTCACCGGCGGCCCTCTTCAAGCTCGATCACGGCGGCCCCGTCCTCACGGTCGCGGTCAGTCGTGACGGCGAGACGATCGTGTCGGGGGGCTCCGATCTGTCGGTCCGCGTCTGGGACGGCCGGACGGGGCAGCAGCGGGCGCAGATGACGGGGCATACCGCTGCCGTCCATGCCCTGGCGTTCACGCCCGACGAGGCATTCGTCGTCTCGGCCGGGGCCGATCGCACGATCAGGCTGTGGGATGTGGGCGGCGGCCGGCAGCTCAAGCAGGTCGCGACCACCGACGCCACGCCGTACGCGGTGGCCGTCCAGCCCGATGGTCGCAGGGTGGCCGCCGGAGGTGCCGACCGGGTCGTCCGGCTCTTCGACCTGGCGACCGGGACGGTCGAAAAGACGCTCGAAGGCCACGGGGATTTCATTCACGGGGTGGCGTTCAGCCCGACCGGGACGTCCCTCCTTTCGTACGGGTATGCTGGGAGCCTGCGGATCTGGAACCCGGCGGACGGTGCCGCCCGGTTCGAGACGAGCGTGGGGCGCATCGGCAATTCCGCGTCGTTCGCCCCACAGGGTGACCGCGTGGTCGTGGCCAACGGCGACGCGACGGCCTCGATCGTGGGGCTGCCCGACGGGGTGCGGTGACGAGACGGAGGACGGCAGGAATCCGCGGAGGGAGCCGCCCGGTCGGGCGTTGGTCAGGGACGAACGGCGGGATGTCACGACGGCGGCGGCAGGCCGCAGGAGGACTCGCGATGCTTCGACTCGACACGACAATCGTGCGCATCTGCGGGGAAGCCCGCGTGCGGCTGCGCACCGTAGCGCTGGCCGCGGTGTCGCTTGTTTGTTCGCCCGCCGGGGCCGTCGAGCCGCCCGGGCTCGGTCCCAAGGGCGCGCTGGTCGAACTCGTCATCGAGCCGGGCGTGGAAGAACTCGTCGGCCGCGCCGCGCGGCGGCAGTTCATCGTCACGGGCTCCTATGCGAGCGGCCAGCGGCACGACCTCACCGCGGACGTCACGTTCGCCGTCGGGCCGGCCGACCGGGCGACGATCGACGAACAGGGCCGGCTCGTGCCGTCGTCCGATGGTGAAGCCGTCGTCACGGCCCGCACCGCCGATGGTCATTCCGCGACCGCTCCGGTGCGGTTGTCACGGGTTGCGGATGATCTCACGGTGAACTTCACCGACGAGGTCGTGCCGATCTTCACGCGGCTCGGCTGCACCGCCGGCGGCTGCCACGGCAAGGCGGACGGGCAGAACGGGTTTCGACTCTCGCTGCTCGGCTTCTATCCCGACGAGGACTACGACTTTCTCGTCCACGAGTCGCGCGGCCGACGGGTCTTCCCGGCCGATCCGCCCTTCAGCCTCCTGCTCCGCAAGCCCACCAACGAGGTGCCCCATGGCGGCGGCAGGCGGCTCGCCGTCGGCTCCTACGAGTACGACCTGCTCGCCCGGTGGATCGCCCAGGGGATGCCGCGGGGCAGCGCCGAGGATCCCGTGCTCGAGCGGATCACGGTGGTGCCCGAGGTGCGCGAGATGCAGTTCGGCGGTCGGCAGCAGCTCGCGGTCATCGGCCACTACTCCGACGGCAGCCGCCGTGACGTGACCGGGCTCTCCTCATTCGAGTCGAACCAGACCGAGCTCGCGTCGGTCGATCCGTCGGGACGGGTGAGCGTGTCGCGGACGCCGGGCGAGGCCGCCGTCATGGTGCGCTTCCAGGGCCAGGTGGCCGTCTTTCGTGCGGTGATCCCCCAGGGCCTTCCCGTCGGCGACGGGCTCGATGAGCGGAGTTTCGTCGATCGGGCCGTGATGAATCGACTGCGGCGGCTCGGGATCCCGCCGTCGCCCGCGTGTGACGACGGCACGTTCATCCGTCGGGCGACGATCGACATCACCGGACGGATGCCTTCCGTCGAGGAGACCGAGGCGTTCCTCGCCGACGGCTCGGCCGACAAGCGCACGCGGCTCGTGGACCGCCTGCTCGCGAGTCCCGGCTATGCCGAGTACTTCGCGTCGAAGTGGTCCTCCGTGCTTCGCAACAAGCGCCGCGCCGGCACCGACACCCGCTACACCTATCGCTTCCACGCGTGGATTCGCGACGCGTTCGATCGCAACATGCCGTACGACGAGTTCGTGCGCGGCGTGCTCACGGCCACCGGTGACGTCGAGTCGCATCCGCCGAGCGCGTGGTTTCGGGAGGTGCGCACCGCGTCGCTCCAGATGGAGGACACCGCGCAGCTCTTCCTCGGCATGCGGCTGGCGTGTGCCAAGTGCCACCACCATCCCTTCGAGCGCTGGAGCCAGCAGGACTATTACGGCTTCGAGGCGTTCTTCGCGCAGGTGGGGCTCAAGAACAGCCTGGGCAACATGCAGCCCAACCAGCCCGACATGGTGTTCCTCAAGGTGATCGAGCCGAGCGCGACGAATCCCCGTTCCGGCAAACCGGTGCCGCCCACGCCGCTCGGTGGCGAGCCGCTCGACGTGCCGGCATGGGACGACGCCCGCCAGCGGCTCGTCGACTGGATGATCGAGCCGGAGAACCCGTTCTTCGCGCGGGCCCTCGTCAATCGGACCTGGAAGCACTTTCTCGGCCGCGGCATCGTCGATCCGGAGGATGACCTGCGGGTCACCAACCCGCCGGTGAATCCCGAGCTGCTCGACGGCCTCGCGAAGCACTTCGTCGATTCGGGCTTCGACATGAAGGGCCTCGTGCGGACGATCTGCACGTCGGCGACCTACCAGCTCTCGAGCGCGCCGGTCGAGGGCAACCGGCGCGATCGGCAGAACTTCTCGAGCTTCCAGCCGCGGCGGCTCCCCGCCGAGGTGCTCTACGACGCGATCAACCAGACGCTCGGTGCGCCGAGCGCGTTCCCGGGGCTGCCCAAGAGCACGACGGCGGTCCAGCTCCCCGACAGCGGCTTCAACAACTA
>JBJTBO010000368.1:0-3366 GCA_046091445.1 Planctomycetaceae bacterium
GGGCGGAAGCGTGAAGTCCGCGACCGACAAGGCCTCGGCGGGGAACGCGACGGCCGGTGACACGAAGGCTCGGACGTCCACGGCGAAGAAGACCGACTCGGATGGAAAGAAGCGGGGCGCGGCGGCTGCGAAGCGCGCGGAACCGAAGAAGCCGAAGGCCGCAGCGGCCGTGAAGCGGCCGGCGTCGTCCGCCGCGACGAAGGGCTCGGCTGACGGTGCCGGCCGGTCCGGTGCGAAGCGTGCCGATGCATCGCGACGCACGCCGACCGCGATGTCCTCCTCACGGAAGGCGTCGTGAACGCCGGTCGAGAGATGGGCCGGCGCGTGCCGCCGCGGGCGTGGCCGTCGAAGGGCGTGGATGCCCTTCGACGGCGCCTGCCGCGGTCCGGCCCCGCTTTTTGCGAGGGTCGCGCACGCGTACGGTACGTACCGGATGACGAGGGTACGAACAGGGAGTGGCGCACGCCTTCAGGCGTGCGCGTCGATGTCCGACCCGCGGAACGGGGCGCAGTCCGACATGAACGACCCGGGACTGATCCGGCTGCTGCTGCGGCATCAGGGCGACTTCATGGCGTACCTGATGGCCATGGTGCACGACCTCGATGCGGCCGAGGAGATCTTCCAGAACGCGGCGGTCGTGGTCATCCAGCACGACGTGGCCGAGCCGATCCGGGACTTTCGGGCGTGGGCGAAGGAGGTCGTGCGGCGGCAGGCGCTGCACCATCTCCGCGATCGGGGCCGGAGCGCCCGGCTGCTCGTCACCGAGCCCGAGCTTCTCGAGCAGATCGACACGGCCTTCGACGAGGCGGGCGGGCTCGACGAGGCCGATACCGGCCTGCGACAGCGCGAGATCGACGCGCTGCGGGAGTGTGCCGGCAGGCTGCCGGAGGCCCAGCGGGCGATGGTGTCGATGCGGTATGAGCGTCGCGAGTCGTTCGACGCGATCGGGGCGGCGCTCGGGAGGACGGGGCAGGCGATCCAGCGGGCGCTCTCGCGGACGCGACGCGCGTTGCACGACTGCGTCCAGTCGAAGCTCGCTCGTGCGGAGGTGACGCCGTGAACGACTCGACGCCCGCATCGGACGGAGGCTCGGCCATGCCGGACCGCGCACTCCACGACATGATCGCGAGCCACCTCGATGGGGCGCTCGATGCCGCCGGTCAGCGTCGTCTCGCCGCGGAGCTCGCCCGGTCCCCCGAGGCGCGACGCACGCTCGTCACGTTCCTGCGAGTGGAGGCGGCGATCATGCGGCTCGCGCTGGCGGGCCAGCTCGGCGCCGCGTTCGGTACGACGTCCCTCGAAGCCGATGCGCAACCGGCCGGCCCGGTCCTGCGCACCGGCCACGCGGAGCTGACGGCGCCGCCGGCGTCGGTCCTCGTGCCCTTGGCGGGAGAGGCATCCCCGTCCCGCCGGGGTGGGCCGGCCGGCCGGCTCCGGTCGGCAGCGCTCGCGCTCGCCGGCTGCCTGATCATGTTCCTCGCCGCGTCCCCATTCCACGTGGCGCGGCGCGACGTCATCCAGCCCGCCCGTGGTGACATGGATCGACTCGCGGATGCGTGGCTGCGGCTCGCACGGCACCACGAGTCCGACGAGGACGCGGAGGCCACGAGCGCCGCCGGACCGCGCGAGGCGCCGCTCGACGACGAGGCCGATCCCGGTCCACCGGCGTGGCTCGTCGCCGCGATGGGTGACGAGGACATGCCGAGTCTTTCCCCGGATGCAGGATGACATGACACGCTCGACGCGTCGTTTCGGACCGTGGCGATGCCTGCTGCCGCTGCACCTGGTGATCCTCGTCGCGGGAGCGGGCGAAGGCCTGCCGGCCTCGGGCGCCGACGGCCCGGCCGCACCGGAGCCCGCCGCGGCGCGTGCCCAAGCCCGGCCATCGAGTGCCGACGCCACGTCGGACCCATCGGCGGACGCGGCAGCGACGCCGGCGGACGGGTCCGACGCGCTCGACGCCGGCGTGATCGCGTTCGTGCAGGAGCACAGCCCCGAGCTCGCCGCCGTGCTCGCCCACCTCGAGCGTCGCAAGCCCGACGAGTATCGCCGGGCGCTTGACGACGTCGCGAAGCGGGTCGCCCCGCTGATCGGTGGGAACACGAAGGATCCTGAACTGCTGGCGCTCGAGGTGCGCTCCTGGCAGGCGAGGACGCGGGTGGATCTGCTCGTCGCCCAGCTTCTGGCCGGCACGACGAAGCGACGCGGCGAACTCGAGAAGAAGCTCCGGGAGGCCATCGCGGTCGAGCTCGACGCGAAGGCCGCGCACCTCGGCTACCGGAAGCGGCGCTCGATGGCGTGGTATGACCGCCAGCTCGACCGCATCCGTGAGGAGCGGGACGAACTGGTCGCGGAGCGGATGAAGTCGCTCCTGCGGGAGAGCGGGCGACGCGAGACCGCCACCGACGGCGGTCGGTGATCATCCTGCCCGACGAGCGATGGACCGCCGTCTCAGAGACCCGCCACGGCGAGGAACGGCGCGATCCGGTCGTGACGGAAGACGGGCCCATCCCGGCAGACGAAGGCCGGCCCGAACTGGCACAGGCCGCAGAATCCTGCGGCGCAGGCCATGTTGCGTTCCATCGAGATCCAGATGTCGTGCGCGGCGATGCCCCGGTCGCTCGTGCGGGCCACGACGGCCTTCATCATCGGCTCGGGACCGCAGCAGAGGATGGACGGGTCGCGGGGCGAGAGGTCGAGGGTGTCGAGGAGCGCGGGCACGAACCCGACCGGACCCGACCACGACGCGCCGCCGCAGCCGTCGGCCGCCGGTGCCGCCCACGCAGCCGACATCGCGGACATCGCCCGGCTTTCGTCCGCGGGGCGATCGACGATCGTGAGGATGGTCGCGCCCGCCTCCCGCCACGCCTCGTAGTTCGCGGTGAAGAGCAACTCGCCAGGGTGCTTCGCGCCGTGCAGGATCGTCACGCTTCGGTAGGCGGCGCGATGCCGGAGGAGCTGCAGGATGGCGGAACGCATCGACGCGAGGCCGAGTCCTCCGGCCGCGATGACCACGTCACGGTTCCGCACCGTCTCGAGCGGCCACGCCGAGCCGAACGGACCGCGCACGACCACCTCGTCACCCGCCGCGAGCCGCGCCAGCGGATGCGTGACGTTGCCGACCGCCCGGAACGTGTGGCAGAGGAGCGTCGGCGCGTCGCCGCACGGCGCCCGAGACGGCCCGTCTCCCGGATCGCTCGCGATCGAAATCGCGCATTCGCCGATGCCAGGCAGGCAGAGCATGGTGAACTGTCCGGGCTCGAACGCGAACTCCGGTCCCGGATCCCGAAACCCGAGGTCGAGGGTGCGCACGCCGGGGATCTCCCACGCGGCCGCCGCGACCACCATCACACGACTCGCCCACGG
>JBJTBO010000369.1:0-5505 GCA_046091445.1 Planctomycetaceae bacterium
GGCTCCGCGCGGCGGCGCGCTCGCCCCGCCCCAGCGCTGCGGTGACGCCCCGCGCGTGGTCGCGGAGGCTGGCGACCCAGCGTCCGGGGTCTCCGGCGGCGCTGCGGGTCGGGTCGCGCCAGCCCCCCGCGACGAGCGCGCGGACCTCCGGGGGCGTGGCGGCCGCGACCGCCGCGGCGACGACGTGCGGGGCGTGACTCGACGACGCGAGCAGCCGGTCGTGCTCGCGCGGCGGCATCATGAAGACGGTCGCACCGAGCGCCGACCAGAACCCACCCACCTCCTCGGCATCGCCGGGCGGGGTGCGCGGGGCGGGTGTCACGACCGTCACGCGGCCGACGAACAGGTCGGCGGCCCCGGCCGAGGCGCCGCGTCGATGGCTGCCCGCGATCGGGTGCGCGCCGACGAACCTGCCGCGACGCGAAGCCCGGCGTCGCTCCCACGCGCCGACGATCGAGGCCTTCGTGCTGCCCGCGTCGGTGAGGAGCGTGCCCGGCCGGACGGCGGAGTCGATCGCGTCGAGCAGCCCCGGGATCGCCCCCACGCCCGTGGCCACGACGACGAGGTCGGCTGCGGCCACACCGGCCGCGAGGTCGTCGGTCGTCTCATCGACCGCTCCGGCCCGCCGTGCCTCGGCCATGCCGGCGGCGGACCGGCCGACGCCGATCACGCGCTCCGCGAGGCCGCGGGACCGCAGGGCCATGCCGACGGAACCCCCGATGAGTCCCACCCCCACGATCGTGACGGCAGGCCACTGGACGTGCATGGACGGGGTGGAAGAGGGGCGCTTCACGGCGGCGTCGTTCTACCAGACCCTGCGGCCTCGCGGTATCCGCCGGCGGTGCGGTGCGGGCCTCGATCGGGGCATCCCCGTACAATTCGCCCGAGGCCCGAAGCCGACGAGACGAGCGGCCTGCTCCATGGCGCCACGACAGGTGCGACGAGGCGGAACGTGACGCGCGACGCGCATCCCGGCGTGCGGCCGGTCCGGACGGGCACGCGGCGGATTCCTGACGCGGTGCTCGCCGACGTGCTCGGCCGGCTCGCCCTCGCGTTGGGTGCCGGGATCGACGTCCGCCGCGCGTGGGCGAGCGAGACACAGCGGGTGCCGCGACGCTGGCAGCGGACGATGGCCGCCGTGGGCGACGGTCTCGCGGACGGCGTCGGTCTCGGCGTCGCGATGGAGTGCGCGGGCGGGTTTCCGCCGCTCGTGACGGCGCTGGCGACCGTCGGTGATCGCACGGGCCACGAGGCCGAGCTCCTCGGCGATGCGGGGGCGGCGCTGCGGCATGCCATCCGTTCGCGCCGGACGCTCGCCCGCGGTCTCGTGAAGCCGGCGATCCAGCTCGCGCTTGCCGTCGCGGTGATCGGGCTGCTCATCCTCGTCAGCGGCGGAATGCAGGGCCTCGACGGCCGAGCGGTCGACAGGGTGGGGCTCGGCCTGTCGGGGGCCCGTGGCCTGGCGGTCTTCGCCGGCGCGGTGGTCGCGGCGGGGATCGGCGTGGTGCTCATCGGCGCGCTGGCCGCACGCAGCTGGGCCGCGCACGGTGTGGTGCGCCGCGTCGTGGCATGCCTGCCGGGGATCGGGTCCGCCACGCGGGCCGCCGAGGCTGCGGTGTGGTGCCGCGCGGCGTCCGTGGCCTCGGGCGTCGGCCTCGACGTGGGATCGCTCGTGACGCTCACCGCGCGGGTCGCGCCCGGACTCGGCATCCGCCGCGATGTGGTCGAGGACCGCGTCCGCGCCGGGTCGTCGCTCGTCGAGGCGCTCCGGGAACGTGGCAGCCTGCCTCGAAGCGTCCTCGAGGCGGTCGCCGTCGGGGAGATGACCGGCACCACGGCCGAGACGCTCGACCGGGAGGCGACGCTGCTCGAGGAACGGGCGCGCGACGGCTTCACGGCCGCGGTGGCGTGGATCGGCTGGCTGGCCTGGGCCGGCGTGGCCGTGCTGGTCGCCCTGGTGGTCTGGCGATTCTTCAGCTTCTATGCGGGCTTGTTGAACGACGCCCTCGCCTGGGGTGGCCCGCGGAACGAGTGGAGTGGAGCGGCACGGTGACGCGTGCCGAGAGGAGGAGGGGAGCCCGACCATGGAGCGACACATGACCCGGTGTGTGCCCGATCGTCCGGCTGGCGGCCTGCGCGGAGGCCGGCTCGCCGTGCTCATGTCGGCGCTCGTCGGCGCGGCGTGCGCGGAGCCCGGGTGCGGTGATGCGCGGGCCGACGAGCCACGGGAGGCGACCACCAGCCCCACGCATGCCGAGACGATGGCGCGGCTCGGCTTCGTGAGGCACGGTCGTGCGTGGCGGACGTCGCAGGAGATCGAGATCATCGAGCGCGAGGAGCGGGCCGCCGCCGCTCGACGCGACTGGAAGGCCCGTCTCGAGCGACTCAGGCGTCGGCTCGACGCGCCGGCGGAGTCGGCAGGCGCCTTCGAGGAGATTCGCGGCATCTCCGATCCGCTCGCGGTGCAGCCCCTGGCCGAGGCGCTCCTGGCGGAGCCGGTGCCGCGCGTGCGCGGCATCTACATCGAGGCGCTCTCCCGGTTGTCGTCGTCCGACGCCCTCGCCTCGCTCGTCGCGGTGGCGCTCGATCATCCCGATGCCGAGACGCGGATCGCCGCCGTCGAGCGACTGGGTGTGATCGGCGCGCCCCTCGCCGCCCCGCCGTTCGTCACGGCGCTCGCGAGCGCCGACAACGCGCAGGTCAACCGGGCGGCCGAGGCGCTCGGCAGGCTCGGCGTGGCATCGGCGGTGCTGCCGCTGATCGCGGCGCTCGAGACGGAGCACGCGAGCATCGTGACCGACGGCCGGGCGCCGGGCTCGACGTCCGCCACGTTCACGCCGTCGGGCGGCGGCTTCTCGATGGGAGGCGGGCCGAAGCGGGTGATGGTGAAACTGCGAAACGACCGCGTGCTCGAGGCGCTCATCACCCTGACCGGCATGAACTTCCAGTGGGATCAGGCCGCCTGGCGCGCGTGGCTGGCCAACGAGCGGTCGCTGCCGCCGGACTTCGACCTCCGCCGTGGCTGACGCCGCCACTCACGGCAGGCGTCCGACCAGGTCGCGCACGGTCGCGGCCAGACGCTCTGGATGCTCGCGATGCAGCGCGTGGCCGGCACCGGGCACCCGCGCAAGATCGCACGTCGGCGCCGCCGATGCGAATGCCGCCGCCTCGGCGTCGTCGAGCGCGCCGCCGCACGCCGGGTCGGCCTGCACGAGCACGAGGGGACAGCGGATCGCCGCGGCGACGGCGGGCGGGTCGTAGCCCTCGAGCCAGCGACCCTCGATCACCGGAGTGAGCACCTCCGGATCGAGCCTCGAGAGGCACTCGGCGTGCCAGCGGAGCGCCGCGGCGTCCCGCACGTCGCCGAGCCGCACCGTCCGCACCCCGGCCGGCAGCCGGATCTCGGCGATCGCGGCCGCCAGTGCCGGCACGCCGCCTCCCTGCCGCCTGGCGTCGCGGAGCCCGACGAAGAGCGCCTCCCACGTCGAGCCCCCGATGCGACGCCCCATGCCGTGGAACGGCGGGTCGATGAGCACCGCACCGCGGACGAGCGCCGGAAGATGGGCTGCGACGTGCGCGGCGACCATCGCGCCGAGCGAATGGCCCACGACCACGCAGGGGCCGTGCGCATCGATGAAGCGGGCCGCGTCGGCTGCGTAGTCGGTCACGAGATAGCGCGACGCGCGGGAGGAGTCGCCATGGCCGCGCTGGTCGAGCACGGCCAGCCGGAGACCGTGCCCGTCCACGGCGTTCCCTTCGTGCGTCGCGGTCAGCGACGCGACGAGCGGCTCGAAGTCGCGTCCACAGCGCGTGACGCCATGGAGCAGCACCACGCGGATGCCCCCGGCGGAGGCCACGGGCGCGCCGGCGGTGCGGTGGGGCTCCGGGTCGTGCCACGTCAGCGGCGGATCGCCCGCGAGGGTTCGGGGCGGCCACGGTGCGGCGGGTGTCATGCGGTCCGGCATGACGCGGCCGCGGCGCCGCCCGCCAGCCTGCCGGCCTTCACGATGCCCCCCTGCATGACCACCCGCAGGTTGCCGCGGTCCTCCAGGAGCGTGATGTCGGCGGGCACGTCACCGTCCACGACGAGCAGGTCGGCGAGCTTGCCCTCCTCCAGGGTGCCGAGGTCGTCCCCGCGTCCCATGATCTCCGCGCCGGTGCGGGTCGCGCAGGTGAGCACCACGAGCGGATCGAGGCCGACCTCGCGGACGAAAAACGTCAGCTCCTTCGCGTAGTCGCCGTGCGGGTTCCAGGCGAAACCGTAGTCGCCCCCCATGCCGAGCCGGCCACCGGCGGCGAGGATTCGCCGGCAGCTCTCCGCGCCGCCGTCGAGCGTCTCCTGGTGGCCGTCGATCACGCGCTGCGACAGGCCGAACTCGGGCCCACGGCGCACGCTGGCCAGTTCGAACTGCAGTCCCGGCACGACGGGCACGTTCCGCTCGAGCAGGAGGTCGAGGCATTCGTCGTCCATGAAGGTCGCGTGCTCGATGCAGTCGTAGCCCGCCTTGAGCGCGTTCTTGATGCCGGCCGTCGCGCGGCAGTGGCCCGTGACCTTGAGCTTGTGGTTGTGGGCGGTGTCGACCACCGCGTGCATCTCCTCGAACGTCATGCAGAGCGTGTGGTGGTCGTTGACGTCGGGCCAGGCGGCATCTCCGGTGGGGTAGGTCTTCACCCACTCGACGCCGTCCTTCACGAGCGACCGGACGGCCTTCCGCGCCTCCTCGACGCCGTTGATGCAGAAGACGAGGCCCTCCATGCCGATGCGGCGGAAGTCCGGATTCCAGTCCATGAGTCCGCCGGCGCTGCAGATCTCGCGACCGCTCGCGCAGAGCCGCGGTCCGGGGATGAGGTCGTTCTCGATCGCCTTCTTGAGCCACACGTCGCAGTTGAAGAGGCAGCCGCCCGACCGTGCCGCAGTGTAGCCGCACTCGAGCGCGATCCGGCAGTTGACCGCCGCGAGGAGCGTGACGTATTCCACTGGATACTTGATGTCGAGGTCCTCGAGCTTCTCGACGTCGAAGTAGGTGGCGTGGAAGTGCGCCTCGACGAGGCCGGGCAGGATCGTGCACCCGCGGGCGGCGATCCGGGTCGCCTCGGGGGGCACGGGGGGCGCCGCCGCCGCCGCACCGGCGAAGCGGATGCGGCCGTCCGTGACGACGACCGTCCCGTCGGTCACTGGCGGCCGGCCGGTCCCGTCGACCAGCAGGCCATGTTCGACGACGGTGGTGCCGGTGCCGCGACGCATGCCCCGATGGTAACGCGGGCATGGAACCACAGGCAAAGCCGCGGGTCAGAGGCGCGCCTCCAGGCGTGCGCAGCGAGCCTCCGTACCGAGCGGTCGTCACCGAGGCGATCGATCACTGGCTCACTTCCCGCTGTCGCACGCCTGGTGGCGTACGCCACAGGGCGGCGCACGCGGCGGCGCAGGCCACCGGGCTGTGCAGGCGGAGGCGTAGGCCCCAGGGCTGCGCACGCCTGGTGGCGTGGGCCACAGGGGGTGGATCG
>JBJTBO010000370.1:0-4613 GCA_046091445.1 Planctomycetaceae bacterium
GCTCGCCCCGCGGGGCGGTCGAGCCCCCGCCGCCAGGGATCCTCCGGGGGCTCGCGACCGTGCCGACGATCGTCCCGCTCGAGGGATCCTCCGGGCGGAGGCTCGCGCTCGCGACCTGGCTCGCCGATCCCCGCAATCCCCTGCCGGCCCGCGTGCTCGCGAACCGCGTCTGGCAGCGGCACTTCGGCACGGGGGTCGTGCCCACGCCCGACGACTTCGGCCGCACGGGCGTGCCCCCCACGAACCTGCCGCTGCTCGATTTCCTGGCCGGCGAACTCATCCGATCTGGCTGGTCGATGCGACACCTGCAGCGGATCATCCTCACGAGTCATGCCTACCGGATGACCTCACGGATGACGAGCGCAGCAGCGCAGGAGCAGGATCCCGATGTCAGGCTCGTGTGGAGGCAGACGATCCGCCGGCTCGACGCCGAGGCGATCCGCGACAGCCTGCTCGCGATCGGCGGCCACTTGGGCGACAAGCGGTCGGGACCGAGCGTGGCCCCCGTGCTCGCCGAGCAGGCGCGGGGGACGGAGGGCGCCACTCCCTTCCGCTGGCCCGACACGGCTCCCGAGGACTGCCGCAGCGTCTTCCTCGTCGTCAAGCGGAACCAGCCCGTGCCGGTCCTCGAGACGCTCGACCGGCTCACCGTCTCCTCGCCGACGGTCGTGCGGCCGCTGACGACCACCGCGCCGCAGGCTCTCATGCTGCTCAATGATCCCTGGGTGCAGTGGCAGGCGGAGCGGGTCGCGACGCGGATCGCCCGCGAGGCGGGGAGCGATCCCGGTGCCCGGGTCGTGCGGCTCTGGCAACTCGCCTGCCAGCGGGAGCCGACGGTTGACGAGATGGCCGCCGCCCGCGAGCACCTGCTCGGCATGACGGCCGACGGCGGGAGCGACGCGGTCGGGGGCTCCTCGGCCGTCGCGTGGACAAGCCTCTGCCGGGCCGTCCTCACGAGCAACGAGGCGATCCACGTGGAGTGATCGGGGCCGGCGCGGGCCGGCGACCTCGGGGGCCATCACGATGCATCCGCTCGACCACCTGCCGGCGACACGGCGGCACTTCTGCACCGCGACGGGGGCGGGCTTCGGCTCACTCGCACTGCTCTCGATGCTCAATCGCGACAACGCGCGCGTTGCCGCGGCCGAGACCGTCGTGGCCGCCGCCGCCGGCCCGCTCGCGGCCCGGCCCGCACCCCTGCCCGCCCGCGCGAAGTCGGTGATTTTCCTCTTCATGTTCGGCGGGCCCTCGCAGATGGACCTCTTCGACCACAAGCCGGAGCTTGCGGCCCGCGACGGGCAGTCGATCGAGAACGAATTCCGCACCGGCGCGAAGACGAAGGCCGTCCTGCAGGCGAGCCGCCGGAGCTGCCGCAGGCATGGCGAATCGGGCCAGTGGGGTTCCGACGCGCTGCCGCAGCTCGCGCGGCACGCCGACAAGCTCTGCTTCGTGAAGTCGCTCCATTCCGATTCGTTCGCGCATGGCAGCGCCCTGCTCGAGGCCAACACCGGCCGGATCCTCCAGGGGCACCCGTCGATCGGCTCATGGGTGACCTACGGCCTCGGCTCCGAGTCGGCCGACCTGCCTGGCTACGTCGTGCTGCTCGATCCGCGTGGGCTGCCGACGAGCGGCGTGGCGAACTGGGCGAGCGGCTACATGCCGGCCGCGTTCCAGGGCACGGTGCTCCGCACCGAGGGGGGAGCGCTCGCGGATCTCGGGCCGCCCCCCGGCTTCTCCCGCGGGATGCAGCGGCGGGAGATCGACTTCATGAACCGTCTCAACGAGTCCCACCGGGCGGGCCGCGAGGAGGCCAGCGAACTGGCGGCGCGGATTTCCGTCTACGAGCTGGCCTACCGTCTCCAGGCGGCGGCGCCGGAGGCGCTCGACATTGCTGACGAGACGGCCGAGACGCGGGCTCTCTACGGCATCGACGAGCCGAAGCCCGACTGGCACCGGCTCGCGCTTGGCCCCGCCCCCTTCGGCCGGCGGTGCCTCGTTGCCCGCCGGCTCGTGGAGCGGGGGGTGCGGTTCGTGCAGATCTATTCCGGTGGCGGCGGCGCCGGTGGCCAGCAGTCGTGGGACGGCCACCACGGCATCGAGGAGAACCTCTCCATCCACTGCCCGGAGATCGACCGCCCCGTCGCCGGCCTCCTCGAGGATCTCTCCCGCCGCGGCCTGCTCGATTCCACGCTCGTTGTCTGGGGGGGCGAGTTCGGACGGATGCCGGTCGCGGAGACCTACAACACCGGCGGGAAGCCCGGGGGCCGCGACCACAATCCGCGCGGGTTCACCTACTTCCTCGCGGGCGGGGGCGTCCGTGGGGGCATGAGCTACGGGGCCACCGACGAGAGCGGCGAGAAGGCGGCGGAGAACCCGCGGCACCTGCGGGACCTCCACGCCACGATCCTCCACCTGCTCGGCTTCGATCACCGGCGGCTCACCTACTTCCGTGGCGGCCTCGAGGAGAAGCTCACGGGCGTCGTCGAGGCCCGGCCGATCCGCGAGATCATGGCCTGAGGATCGGCCTCGCGATACGAAGAAAAAAGGATAGCCCGGCCAATGGCACTTCCGCAACGGTTACCGGGCTGATGAGCCACTCGTGAGCCTCGGGAGGAGCGGCCCGGGCGGCCGGAGCGGTTTTCTCGAAACGCACCGCAGCCCCTTCGGTGGCGTTTTTCTCGCGTCTGCGCAGACCGCGTCCCAGTTCGAAGCTTCCCGACATGCGTGGGTCGCGTCCGGCAACGTTCAGAGGCTGCGAATGTCGATCACGGGCAGCTCGTCGGGCGACACCTGAACCGGACCGTCCGCGACGTCAGAATCGCCTGGTTGTTGGAGAAGAAGGCGCCGGTGCGGGCCTTGGCCACGGCACCGTCGATGGCGAACCCGAGGTCGGAGGTCGCCACGCCGCTCTCCGTGCGAACCCCGAGAATCCGCCCCTGGACGTCGACCACCGCGATGATGGCGTCGGTGCTCGGCGTGGCGGCGCTCGCGCGATCGAGGAGCGACTCGACCTCGATCGTCGACAGCTGTGCGGCCATCACCCGTCGGACCTCGAGCCGTTCGCCCGCCCGGGCCACGCTCGGCGTGCGGATGCCCGGCTGATCCGGCTGCGGCCGCCGGTTGCGTGACCGCCACAGTGCTGTGAGCCAGCCGATCATTCAGCCCCTCGCTCGCCAACCCACTGCGGGCTCCGGCGACCACCGAGGCCGCCCCACGCCTGTCCTCTCAGCCCTACCGCCGAGCCTGCGCCGAAGCCAGCAACCGGTCGGGCCGGTCATGAGCGCGGTCATCAGAACTGCACCCTCGTCAGGCGATTCTGCGGTCCGAACCGATAGTTCCAGAAGGCCCGAAACTCGCCGTCGAACCACCGATCCACGCCACCGCCGAACGGAGTGACATACGCGAAGGTCAGCGTCGAACGCCTGCCCCACTCGAAGTTGCATCCCACGAGCCCGTTGACGAGCGACATCACGCCGTAATCCGCGCCGAGTTGATACTGCGAAGACTCGATCACGTCCGAGCCCGCGAACGCCTGGTTCACGTGCACCTCCATGATCGGCGCGAAGCCGGTGAGGCGGGTGACGTTGCTCTTGTAGGCCCAGTAGCCGGCGGAGAACGAGAGGTACATGAACGTCGGGTATTCCAGCTGCCCCGCGTAACCCAGCGCATCCTGCTCGGGAGTCGCCACGTAGGCGGGATTGCCATTCGCAGCGGTATCGATCTGGAGGAGCGACTGGCTGAAGAAGGTCTCGTTGGGGGCCCAGATGAAGCCCGTGAAGGGCATCAGACGGGTCGATTGGTTGTCCACCCGGACCACAGCCGGCCCACCGGTCCCAGCCAGCACGATGACGTCGTCGGCCGTCGGCAGCGTCACCTGCATTCCGCCCGTCAAGGCCCAGGTGTCGCCCAGCGCGATCACCGATTTGAAGATCACCGACATGGTGCCAAACTCGACATCCTGCGCGTCGACCAGGCCGCAGGGATCGGTCGGGTCGATCGTCTGCGTGCTCGCCACCGTCGCGGCGAACGGTGTCCGGACCTCGATGGAGGTCCAGCCGTCGGCGAAGGTCTTCTCCACACCGGGCGTGAAGCGGTTGACGTCGTTGCGAATGTCGCCAATCAGCGCGTTGGAGAAGTAGCTGTAGTTGAAGTACACGCGGTCCCGTGGCAGCGGGCTGACGTTCTCGGAGAGCTTCACGAAGCCCACGTTCGCGCCCGGGGTGAGCACGGCCGTATCGACGACGTAGTCATAGAACGCGTAGGAGGTGTAGGTGGGTGCGGTCGTGCCGGACTGGCTCGGCACGAACCCCGAGTCCTGGGGCACGTACACCGTCCGGCCCTCGCTGCCCGGATAGATCGTGTGGAACACGCCGTCGACGATGCCGGGATAGTCGTTCCCCGGGATTCCGAGCGAACCCGGTCCCCCGGCGGGATTCGTGACGAGAATGAGAATTGGTCCGTTGATCTGCGCGAGCGGCCCGTTGGCCCCGGCCGGGATGGCATTGACGCCGGCTGCCTGCAGGGCGGCGACCGAGTTGAGGGTGTCAGGAAACTTGTAGACGGCGGAACTCGGCCCTTGGAGGTTGTTGAAGGCGTTCTGAAGTCGCATCTCG
>JBJTBO010000371.1:0-7924 GCA_046091445.1 Planctomycetaceae bacterium
CATCCTGGCCGAACACAAACCTCCCGTATTCGACAACGCCGCCGGCATCAGGCTCCTCGTGTCGAGGCAGCGGCGGCCCTCCGCGGACGTCCTCGACCAGGACATCCACAGCTGCAACCAGCTGACGAGCATCCTCGCGAAGATGGAGGCGACGGCGGCCGGGGCGGACGACGCGATCCTGCTCGATCCGGCCGGCATGGTCGCGGAGACGAGCTCGACGCACGTCTTCGTCGTGCGCGGCGGCACCGTGGTGACGCCGACCACCCGCGCGTGCCCCGAGGGGATCACCCGCGCGGTCGTGCTCGCGCTCTGCGGACGCTCGGGGATCGTCGTGGAACAGCGGGACATCCCTCGCGACGAGCTCGCCACGATCGACGAGGCGTTCGTCACCGGGACCATGGGCGAGATCACGCCGGTCGCCGCGATCGACGACCGGCGGCTCGAGCCGGTGCCGGGGGGCGTGACGGCGCGGATCGCCACCGCCTGCCGGGCAGGCACGCGCGACCCGGCCGAGGGCACACAGCTCGTGCCCTGAAGCCCCCCGCCAGCTCCGCCGGGCGTCGGGCGGACCACGTGGTTGCATCGCGTCGCCGGGCGATCACAATCGCGACACGCGGGGGCCGCACGGTGTCCGCCGTGATCGACCCGTGACGGTGGCAGAGGAGCAACACGACATGATGGCGAAATCGAAGGCGCGGCTGGTGGAGTCGGAGGACGCGGAGGGGGCGGAAGACGGCGGGATCGCCACCGCGGAGGCCTCGAGCGAGCCGCGCGTCAACAAGAGCGAGGCGATCCGCGCCGAGGGACGGGCGATTCTCGACGCCGGCGGCCAGCCGCGGCCGTCGGAGATCGTCCGCAGCCTGGCCGCGCGCGGCATCGACGTCGCACCGGCCATGGTGTCGACGGTGCTCAAGAAGATGGGCGTGCAGCGCCGGGCGCGACGCGCTTCGGCCTCGGCGACGCGGCAGGCGGCCCCGACCCGCGAGGCGTCGCCCCGGCGCGAGCCGGTGGTGTCGGCGGAGTCCTTCACGGTCGATCAGCTCATCACGGCGAAGAAGTTCGTCGAGACGGTCGGTTCGCCGAAGCGCGCGATGGCCCTCCTCGACGCGCTCGACCGGCTGATGTGAGGCCGCTCGCCCGCCGCCGGAGTCAGCCGCGCGGGCGTTCGAGCGTCTCGCGCACGAGCAGGTCGGCGAACTCGGGCACCTGCCCTGCCGTCCCCTCGAGGTCGAACTCGTCGGCAAGCCGCGTGCCGATCCACGACTGGAGCGGCCGCACGTCGCCGCACAGGACGACGTGCGTGGCCACCTCGGAGGCGAAGTTGAGCAGGTCGTACACGCGGCACTTCACCGGCAGGAGTCGCTGGCGCCGAACCGGCAGCGTGTCCACGTTCGTGAGGCCGTAGAACTCCTGGATGCGTCCGGTGACCCGATCGAAGTCCTCGAGCAGGCGCGTGCGAGCGGCGCCGGCCGTGGTCCTCATCTTGCAGATGGCGCGGTAGAGCGAGTGCGCCTCGCGCACCGATGCCCACGACGTCTGTGCCGCCGCGAACCGCTCGCGGATCGCGGCAAACCCGTCACCATGATCGAAGCACTCGACCGCCCGGCGGAGCGTGTGCAGCGGGTTCCGGCTCGCGGGGATGTCACTCGCGAAGACGCGGTGCATGGCGACGGCGCCGTTCTCGCAGACGAGTCGCAGGAGTGCGACATGGATGCGTGGCAGGCCGAAGCCGTCGATCGGTACGTCGAGCGTGAAGCGGTTGGCGAAGTCGTCGTGCCCGATCGCGAGCGCCTGCTCGCCGCTGCGGGGCGTGAACGTGCAGGAGACCATGCCGTCGGCGTAGCAGGCTCCCGCGCCACCGTGCGTGAGTGCGATCTCGGCCACCTCGTCGATCGTCACCGCGCGGCCGTCGGGCCGTGACGCGGCCAGGGCCGTGGGCGGGTGGCCCGCACGCCGCTCGATCGCGACCCGCAGCGTGTCGCTCCGCGAGACATCGCGAATCCGCGCGAAGACCTCCTGGGGATGGAAGTACCGAAACGTGCTCGCCCCGAAGCGGTACCGCGTGAAGATCGACTTCCAGAAGCGGTCGGTGACGCGGCAGTGCTCGCCGTCGATGTCGACCAGGGCCCGCTGCGCGCGGCCGTCCCGGGAGGCTCCGCGACGGCCGGCGGCCGCCGTGGAGAGGGCCTCGTCGGGCCAGTGCGTCTGTCCCGGTCGTTCGCCGGCGTTGAAGACGCGCAGGGCGCCCAAGCGCACGATCCGCTCGTCGATCCGGACGGCTTCGAGCGTCGTCCGCGGCGCGGCGGCGGGGGTGGGTCCCGCCGTGGCGTGTGCGCCCGCAGTCGATCCCGGCGCGGCGGCCGCCGCGCGTGCGTCTGCCCTGCCGCCCATGTTCGTCGTCGTCATGCTCACGTCCTCCCTGGGGTGTTCTCAGTCCTACGCCGCGCCCGGTCCTGCGCCTCGGCGACGCTGAATTTCCACGGTCGCAGCCGCTTGAGCCGCCGCGCCACCGGCAGCTGCTCGTGGGGTGGACCTTTCGCTCCGGCCATCGCCTCCTGGCCCTTCGACATCGTCACGAGCAGCTCGAGCATCCGCTCGCTCATCGCCTCGATCCGCCCGTTGAGGCCGATCGACCGCCACCGCTCGAGCGCGTGGGGCGATCCCGGCCCGGAGCTGCTCGCGTCGGCCGAAACGTACTGCACCGCGGCAGGCGCCGTGGCCGTGAAGGGATGACGCGTCCGCGCACACTGCACGACGTTCTTGAGCGGCACACCCTCGGCGCGTCGCAGGACACGGCCCGCCATCTGCACGGTGGGGCCGCGGCCCGAAGGGCGGCAGAACACGCTCTGGAGGGCGGGACAATCGAATCCCTCGGTGAGCACCGCCATGCTGATGATCACGGGGCACTCGCCCGCCTCGAACCGCGCGATCTGCCGCTCGCGATCGGTCGTGGCGGTCACGACCTCGCAGGACACCCCGCCATCCTCGAGCCGAGCGGCGCACGCGCGGCATTCGGCGAGCGTGCGGAAGAAGAGGAGCGACCGGCCCCAGCGGTCCGGGTCCGCAAGCCACGTCGCCGCCACGGCGTCGGGCGTGTAATGCGGAATCGTGTAGTGGGCATAGCCGCTGAGGTGGCCGTCGAGGACAAGCTGGCGGATTCCAGAGTCGCGCACGACCCGCTCGAAACAGAGGCCCAGCCGGTCGGCGCGGTAGGGCGTGGCCGAGAGGCCGAGCACGCGCGCAGGACCGACGGCGGCATGGAGCGAGGCCATGCTGCGCGTGGCGTCGTGCTGTGCCTCGTCGACGATGAGCAGGTCGCCGCGGGGTGGTGCGCGGTCGAACATCGAGACGAGCGCGAGATCGACGCCGAAGCCCCGATCGCGGTTTTCACGATCGGCCTGGGCGAGCAGGTTGCGACGCATGGCCGTCCACACGACCCGCATGCCGAGATGCTCCTGTGCCCAGCGGGCCACGAGCAGCGCCATCGCGGTCTTGCCGCTGCCGGTGGGACTTTCGACGATCACGGAGCGGGCCGCGGGAAGCTCCTGCCCGCGGTCGACGTGCGGTCCTGAGAACATCTCGATGACGCGGGCCACGACCCGCTGCTGGTAGTCGCGCGGCTCGAGGTGCACGCCAGCCGTAAGCCACTCGGGCAGGCCTCCGGCCGACGATCCGGTCGCCCCGGCCTGCTGCCGGAGCATCGGCTCGGCCGGTCCGGACAGACCGGGCATGCGGGCGGCCCGGGCGCGGGCAGGGGCAGGTGCATGGGGAGGGGCAGGGGAGGTCATCGTGAGCGCGGCCATACACCCTCGGGGCTCGAGACGCGGTCGGCGTCGGAACAGGGCGGCAGATCGGACAGGGCGGCACGTCGGACAGGGCCGCCCGCCCCGGAGGCGGACACGCACCATCGGAAGGCCACCCCAGTACTACCCGCGGGGGCCTGTCGCGCTCCGAGCCGGTGTGCCCGCGACCAGAAACAGCCGCTCAGGAGGGGGGAAACGACGTGCCGGAGTCGGGATTTTTTCGAACCGTCTGAATCAGTAGGCTCCCCCGGGCGTAGATTTCGTGGTGAAGTGATGGACAGGTCCGGCCGATGCACGCCATGCGGAGACCCGTGCACTTCGGGGCAGCGTTGCGAACCGCGAGCGTTCGGTGTCGAGCGGCGCACGATGACCCGGAGAGCCTGCGAACCATGAAGCTTCCATCATGAAGCGTCCATCATGAATCTCGAGCAGATCGAGGCGATCCTCGTCGCCCAGGGGCTGAAATATCGGCTTCAGGCGGACCACATCGTCACGGGCTTCGCGACACGGCACTATCGAGACGCGTCGGGCCGGGCCGGCGTGGCGATCGTGATCCGGTTGAGCGAGCAGGGGACACTCCTTGAGTTCATGGCCCCCGGCCTCTATTGCTCCCAGGGCTGCCATCATTCCGCCGAGCTCTTCCAGGTGGTCCTCGACATCACGACGCGGACGAAGATGATCCGTTTCGAGCATGACGCCACGGACGGTGAGGTCCGCTGCTCGATCGACTTCCCGATCGAGGATGGCAAGGTGACCCCGCGCCAGTTTCGGCGGCTCCTCGACTGCCTCGCCGAGTCCGTGGATCGCTGGGCTCCGGTGATCCGCCAGGCGATGGATACCGGCTGCATCGACCTCGAGCGCCGCCCCGCCGAGGTTTCCGGTCGCGGCTGACGGGTGGCTCTGGACAGGTCCGCGCCCAGTCAGCGTTCAGTCAGCGGTCGGTTTTGCGGGCTCGTTCCCGGGCCGTGCGGCCGCCCGCCTACGGACCGCGACCGGACCGTGATTCGCTCCGGCAGGGATTTTCTGAAGCGCCGGGCGTGACAGGCCGTAGGACTCGGGTGTCCCGGGGACGATCACGCACAGGGAACGATGGCCATGACGCTCTACAACGTGAAGATTCGCTTCAACGGCCGAGTGAGCTGGACTCAGGTGCAGGCCAGTTCGGCTGGCCACGCCAAGCAGCTCGTGCTCGCCCAATACGGCGGCGCGGTGGATGTCCTCCAGGTGGACCGCGCCTGACAGACCGCCCCCGCGACGGATGCACTCATCATTTTAGAACAGTCATTCCAGGGACCATTCCGATGACGACACCCTTCGCACCGATGCTCAGTCCGCCCGTCACCGTGCAGAACCTCACGGCCTGGTTTCTTCTCGCGCCGTGTGAACCGCACCCGGAGAGCTTCTCGATTCCCGAGTACCGCGTGCTCGAGGAATCGATCGACGCGTCACTCGCCGTGCTCCACGAGACGGGCTCGGTGAACGAGCTGCTCATCGAAAACACCGGCGACATCGACGTCTTCATCCAGGCCGGCGACATCGTGAAAGGGGGCCGACAGGACCGGACGATCGGTGTCGACTTCATCGTCCCGGCGCGGTCGGGCCGGATTCCGCTGCCGGCCTTCTGTGTGGAAAAGTCGCGGTGGCATCGGCGCGGCGGGGAGGCCGCCGACCGCTTCTCGAGTTCGAAGCACAGCCTCTCGTCGAAGAAGACCCACATGGCGATGCTCTTCGCGAAGAGCCAGGCCGAGGTATGGAGGAGCGTGGCGGAGGAACAGACAGCCCTCGCGCACGCCCTGCAGGCCGACTCGACGAGCGCCGTGTCCCCCACGAGCCTTGAGCTGACGTACGAACTCGACCATGTCTCGCGGGCGGTCGACGACTACACCGGCCCGCTGGAAAACGCACCGGCGACGATGGTCGCCGACGTGGTGGGTGTGGTGTGGGCGATCGACGGCAGGCCGAGCCATGCCGATCAGTACGCGAGTCCCGTGCTCTTCGCGAAGCGGTGGCGAAAGCTCCTGCGAGCGGCAGCGCCCGAGGCCATCCGCAGCCGGCCCGAGCGGGTCTCGGCCGGCGAGCCGCCAGCGGCGCCGTCGACCGAGGAGATGCAGCTCTGGCTGGCATCGGCCGGATCCGACGAGCCCGTCGATGGGCCGTCGGGGCCCCAAACGGTTGCCGTCGAGGTCGCGACCTGTGATCCTGACGATTCGCGTCCGCTCGATTCGCGCGTCGTCCCGGATCGGTCGCATGCCGCCGCGACGGCCGACGAATCGCTGCCCCCGCGAACCCGCAAGCGACGTGCGACCGGACGTGCGGCACATCGTGTCGAGTGCTACGACACGGGTGTCCCCGTGACGATCCCGGTGCACGTGGCGATCCTCGCCCCGTGACACGAGCCCCATCCCTTTTGCATGGCGATTCGCCGACTATGCCGCTCTCCATCCGCTCCGTCCGCTCGCTCGACGACGTCGTCCAGCCGGCCCTGGATTTTCTCTCCAGGCCGGTCGATCTCTTCGCCCGTCAGCGGATCGTGGTGCCGACGGCCGGGGCGAAGGCGTGGCTGGCGGCGAAGCTCGCCGAGAAACTTGGCGCGACCGAGGGACCCGATGGCAGGCCCATGGGCGACGGCATCGTCGCGAACGTGGACTTTTCGTATCCGGGCACCATCTCGTCGCTGATCTCAGAAACGGTGCGGCCCGAGACGGACCCCTGGGACGTCGACCACCTCACGTTCACGATCCTGGAGGTGCTCGAGCAAGAGTCGCTGGAAGGGTCATCGGCCTTCAAGCAGCCGGTCGATCGGGCCGGCGGGCCGCTCCTGGCCGCCCGCCGGATCGCCGACCGCTTCGACCACTATCACTTCCGCCGGCCGGGCATGATCCTGGCGTGGGAACAGGGCAGAAAGGTCTTGAGCCCCGAGGCAGACGCCTCGGGCGCCATCCGAGAGAGGGAACTGTCTCCCCGCGACCACTGGCAGTTCGACCTCTGGCGGAAGGTGAGAGCCACGATCGGTGAGCCAAGTCCGCCCGCTCGCGAGCGGAAGGCCGAGGGCCCAGCGCCAGAGGCCGTGCTCGTCGCAGGCCTCCAGGGGCTATCGCTCCATCAGATCGCGCTGCTCGAACGGTTGGCCACGATGCCGACGAAGCGGGGCTCGCCCTGCGAGGTCGATGTGCTGCTGGTCCATCCATCACCCCCGCTCCGCGAAGCCTGGGCGAAGAAGACTCCGCCGGTCTCGGAAGACACGGCACCAGCCCGCGGGGAGCCGGAGTCGGCGAGCGACGCCGATCCGCTCGTCGATGCCTGGCTGCGGGGCACTCGGGAGTCCCAATGGCTCCTGGCGTCGCAGAGTCACGACGCGCCGCATGATTCCGCGGCCGCTGAGCCGACGCTGGCCGCCGACGCCTCGCTCCTGGCCAGGCTCAAGCACACCGTGGCCAGCGGCCAATCCCCCAATGCCGACTCGGGCAAGGCGGCCTTCGACCCCACCGATCATTCGGTGCTGATCCACCGCTGCCACGACCTCGGCCGTCAGGCGGAGGTGCTTCACGACGCCATCCTCCATGCCTTCCGTGAGATTCCAGGCCTCGCGCCCCATGAGGTCGTCATCCTCAGTCCGCAGATCGCAAACCTCGCGCCGCACCTCGAGGCGGTGTTCAATCGCGACGTGACCGTTGACATGACCGGCAGTGATGTGGGCGACAAGCCCGCCAAGCTGCACCTGCCCCTGCTGGTCGCCGACCGCGGCATCCGCGAGGTGAGCCGCGGGGCCGAGTTGCTCTCAGCGATCATCGAGCTCATCGGCTCCCGCTGCTCGGTCGATGGCATGCTCGCGGTCGCCACGCATCCGCTGGTGCTCGACCACTTCGGGCTCGAAGATAAAGACGTTGCAACCTGGCAGCGGTGCATCGAGCGGACGAAGATCCGTTGGGGCCTCGACGCCGCCCGCCGCGGCCGCGACGGGCTCGACCGCCGCGACATCCCCGCCCACACCTGGCGGCTGGGCCTCGAGCGCATGCTCCTCGGGGCGGTCGTGCCCGACGGCGATCCTGAGGCCGTGCTCGGCGGGGTCGTGCCGCTGCCGCACGTCGCTGCCGCCGATGTCTCGTCGCTCGCGCCCCTCG
>JBJTBO010000372.1:0-4879 GCA_046091445.1 Planctomycetaceae bacterium
CCGATGAAGATCGGCCCCGCCGCGATCACCGGGACGGCCCCGAACGCGTTCTTTTCGACGGCGCGCCCCCACGCCTCGGCGCGCGGCGCCGCGAGCACCGCATCCGAGCGACCGGTGCCCGCGAGGCTCCCGCGGGCGAGCGGCCATGCATCGGCTGGAGCGCTGTCCGAGGGCGACTCCGCCGTCCGCGCGTCACGCGTCGAGCCGAGTGCGCAGACGACGAGCACGATCGCCCGGGAAGCCGCTGCCGCCCACCCACGCCTGCGAGGATGTGGACGATTTCCGGGGATCATCGCGCGGCCTCGTAGAGCGAGGCGAGGTCGGCCCGCCCGACCTGCCGCGGATTGAAGGCGGCCGTCCACTGGGCGGCAGCCGCTTCCGCCAGCGCGTCGGTGGCCGGCGAGGGGATGCCGAGCGACTCGAGCGACCGGTGCAGGCCGGCCTCGACGAGCAGCCCGTCGAGCCAGGCGGCGAGCCGGCCACCCGCGGCGTCGGGAGGCGCCTCGATGCCGATCGCACCGAGCAGCGCCGCATAGTCGGAACCGCACGCCGGCTCGTTGTATCGCACGACATGCGGCAGCATGAGACCGACCGCCTGTCCGTGGACCACTTCGTGCGCGGCCGTGAGCGGATTGGCGAGCGCGTGGGCGGCGCCGAGCATCGCGTTTTCGATGGCCAGGCCCGCCCAGGCCGCCCCGAGCTGCACGGCGGCGCGGCTCTCGAGGTCGTGACCGTCGGCGAAGCCGCGCGGCAGATGGTGGGCCAGCAGCCGCCACGCCTCACGCGAGAACGCCCGTGATGCCGGGGTGGCCGCCCGGCTCACGTGGCTTTCGACGGCGTGGGCGATCGCGTCCACACCGGTCAGCGCGGCGACCGTCCTCGGCTGCGTGAGCGTCAGCTCGACATCCAGGACGGCGACCCGAAACGCGGCCCGCGGGTCTCCGCACGCGAGCTTCATGCCGGTGTCGGCATCGGTGATGAGCGCGAACGACTGGGTCTCGCTGCCGGTGCCCGCGGTGGTGGGCACGGCGATGGAGGGCAGCATCGGGCCCGTGGCGGTGCCGCGGCCCCGATAGTCCTGCATGCGTCCGCCGCACGACACGAGGAAGTTGATGCCCTTCGCGCAGTCCATCGAACTGCCCCCGCCGAGGCCCACGATGAGGTCGGGGCGGAACGCGCGGGCCAGCTCCGCGCCCGCCTCGACGGCGGTGGTGGAGGGGTTTTCGCAGAAGGCATCGAAGAGGGCCGTCGCGATGCCCTCCGCCTCGAGTACGGCGATGCCCGCCGCGGCATGGCCGCAGCGGACGATACCGGGATCGCTCGTGACGAGGGCTCGTGTCGCGCCGAGGTCGCGAGCCAGCGTCCCGAGTCGGCCGAGGGTGCCCGCGCCGACCACGAGCCGGGTCGCGGCACGAAACTCGAAGGTGGCGACACTGTTCGGCGGCGTCCTGGGGTGGCCCCGCGGGGTCGCGGCCTGCGGACCGCCGTGAAGCCATCCGGCATCGCGCTCCGCAGGGCTGCGGTCGGGATGCGGACGACCACGGCACGTCCGACCTGAGGCGTCACGTCGCCGCGGACACGGCGTGTGGTTTCGCTCCGTCGGCCTTGGCACCGGCCCCGGCGACCTGGAGTGCCCGCGAGCGATAGAGGAAGTCGATGATGTTGCCCTCGTGGGGCTGGAGCCAGTCGAGCTTCGTCGTGGGCACCGGGCCGAGGTTGAGCCGATCGATGTGGGTGCACGCGATCAGCCGCTCGCGGAACGCGTCGTCCTCCGTGATCGCCGTGCCGACGAGGGTGGGGCCGATGGCGTCGAGCACGCGTTCCTGGGGGCACTCGACCACGCTCACGAAGGGGAACATGTACTCCGCCCGCGCGATCTCCGGCTCCGGGCTCGTGCAGTGGGCGACCACCGGCCGCAGCCAGCCGCAGCGCTCGTGCTCGACGAAGCGCGGGCCATACGACGCCGTGGCATCGGTCACGCCCGGCGCCTTGAGCAGCCCCTCGATCTGTCCCCAGATCGCCTTGGCGGCGCCGGGGATGGTGAAGGCGGCGAGCTTCGCATCCGGATCGTCCGGCGGCTTGACCTCGGTCGGGCCGAGCCGCGCGGCGAGTGCCGCGGCGATCTCCTTCGTGTGACGGCTCGCGTAGATCGCCGAGGCGTTGATGCATCCGCGGCCGCTGTTGATCGCGACGCTCTCCGCCATCACGTCGACGTACCGCTCCCAGTCGTCGACGCAATCGTCGCCGAGGATGATCTTCGAGAAGCCGGGCCCGTGCACCTGCACGTTGGGGTTGGCACGGTACTGCTCGACCGTCTTGGCGCTGCCGAAGATCATGCTGCGGCGGCAGGCCGCCAGAAGGCCCGCGCCCACGTCGGTCGCACCGGGATAGAGCCCGATCGCCTCGGACGGAATCCCCGCCTCGACCATGCAGGCGGCCATGCGGTAGGGCGTCCACGGCTCCTGGCTGCCCGGCTTCATGACGAGGCCGACGCCCAGCGCGATCACCGGCAGCCAGAGCGTGTGCACGCCGGGAGAGTTGGAGGGGAGCACGAGGCCGAGCACGGGCGACTGCGCCTGGTAGCTCACGGTGACGCCGCGATGCTCCACGCCGTGACCCTTCCAGAGGATCGCCGGATCGAGGCCACGCGACAGCGCGTCGAGGATGCGGTCCATGTTCGAGAGCACGAACATGTTCTTCTGCATGTTGGCCCGGCAGAGCGACTCGGGCAGGCCGGTGGTCGCCGACTGCTGCTTCACGAAGTCCTCGGGCGCCTGCTTTGTGTCACCGACGGTGACCGTGCCGTGCGCGTAGAGATTTCCCGCCGTCTGCAGCCGCTCGACGATCTCCTCGGGCTCGATCGCGAGGAGCGCGCGGCGGGCGTTGGCGGACTTCTGCAGATCGCGGCCGACGATGGCGCCGCCGACCTGGCTCACCTCGGCGACCGGTTCGCCGGTGATTAAATGGACGAGCGTCTCGCGCTCGAGCGACTCGTAGGGCTTGCCGAAACGCCAGGCGGGCAGGTGCATGGGTGGCCTCGAGAGGGGAGGAGGCGGGCGGTCGCGAAACGCCCAATGGTAGCATTTTCGCGACGTGCGGCCGTGGCAGGCCGAAAACGCCCCGCGACGCCCCGGATGCAACACCGGCACCGCGGCGTCGTCGGTCCCGGGAAGGACCCGTGACGTGTTCGTCAGGCCGCCCTCCACGCCCGGCTGGAGCGGGATCTGTTGCTGCCTGTGGACGTGTCGTTCGTCGATCCGGGCCGCGGCATGAACCGCTTCCAGCGACTCGTGGCCGCCGACGCCGTGCTGCTCGAGACAACGCCGTGAAGCCGCCCTTGACGAGAGCCGTCGCCACCTCGCCACCGTCGCGGCTCACCAGTGCCGCGACCACCGCAGCGTCGATGCCCTCGGCCATGAAGGTCACCGACGGGTCGGCCATCACGGCCGGTACGCCCCCGGGATGGAACGCGTAGGAGCCGGAAGCGGCTGTTTTCCCGGGTTTTCGACCACCAGCGACCAAATCCTGGGCTTGATTGCGCACAAACTTTAGTATCCCGCGGAACACCCACAGGTGGCTGCCTGTTCATCCTTGCCCGCATGCCCAGTCAACTTCGAACGGACCTCGTCGCATCATGCGCTTTCGCTGCTCACTCGCCGCGGTGCTGCCCCAATACCGAGCACGTCGGGATCTTCCAGTATGACGATGATGTGATGCCTTCTCCAAAAAAGTCGACTCCATGTCGAATCGCTCGAATCTCTCAGCCAGTCTTTCCCTTCGCGGCCGCGAGTCGGCCCGGCGGCGTCGTGACCGCGAGCTGAAGGTCGAGTCGCTCGAACCGCGGCTCGCGCTCGCCACCGGCCTCCTGAGCACGCTGGTGTCGGTCGTGCGGGATGATCAGGGCCGTAGCCTGCTCGCCCCCAGCACGACGGCAGAGATCACCGAGGGCCGGGAGCTCGCCGCGAGCGTGCGGCTCACCCGCAGGCCCGACAGCCCGATCCTCGTGTCGTTCCAGAGTCTCGCCCCGCTGGAGGTCGGCGTGACCGATACGACGCTTCGGTTCACGAGGAACAACTGGAATCAGCCGCAGGCCGTCTCGCTTCGGTCCCTTCAGGACAACGTCCGTGACGGCGACAGCCTCGTTCCCATGCGCATGACCGCGGCCATCTATGTTCCTGCCAACGATCTCCAGGCCGGGTTGAGGCGGCCGCAGTCGCAGGCCACCAGGAACATGTGGGTGGAATCGCTCGACTCCCGGGTCACCGCACCGGCGACGCCGGTGACAGCCGCGTATCGCGGCACGGTCGGTGGTGGCGGTACCAGCGGCCGCATTGCAGGCAGCTATGACAGCGTGACCAACCGGGGCACGGTCACGTTGAGGACGACGATGCCGACCCTCAAGAACTTCCGCAACCGCGTGATCACAGTCGGGTATTCGCTGGGCCCCGACAACCGAGCCCAGATCGAGAGCCTTTCAGGAATCACCGCGAGCCAGTTCCGCTGGGACAGGACCTACCGCGAACTCGGCAATGACCGCGGGCTGTTCGGCACGATGACGGTGTTCCAGCCGCAGTTCGGCAAGTCGGCCACCGCGATGATGACGGCCGCCGCCGTGCCTGACGCGGTGCAAAGCCTCGCCGTGGCCCCGACGGGCGTCGGCAGCCTCCTGCTCTCGTGGAACCCACCGGCCGGCAACGCGACGGGTTACACCGTGACGATGAACAACGGCGCGACCACGACGACCTCCACGAGCATGCCGTTCACGGGCCTCTCCACGACGGTGCCCTCGTATGCGTTCACGGTCACGGCGACCAATGCCGCGGGCAGCGGGCCGGCGGCGGCGGCGGCGTTTGCCACCCCGCAGGACGTGGCCTCCCAG
>JBJTBO010000373.1:0-2058 GCA_046091445.1 Planctomycetaceae bacterium
GACCAGGACCGCCTTGTTGAGCGCGGACCCACGTGCCACCGCCCAGACGACGGCCAACTCGCGGGCCGGGTTGACGCCGGTGACCTGCTTGGCGTTCAGGGCCAGGTCGTCCCCCAGCACGCCCGCGGTCTTCTTGACGGCCACCTGTGTCATCGTCGACACGTCGTCGAGGACCGAGGCGATGTCGTCGAGCAGGAGAAACAGGCTGCTTGCCATGGGAATTCCGCGCGGGGGACCGGGTGACGCCGACCGTCCGCGCACGCTCACGCGGGATCCGCGAGCACGGCCCCGACGGGCGTGCCGCCGCCGCCGATCTTGAACGGCCGGCCGTTGGGCGCGACGAACTCCTCGTCGTAGGGCAGGCCGCAGGCGGCGGCGATCGTCGTGGTGAAATCCGGGACCGACACGGGGTCGGCGGCCGGCGCATGGCCGCGCTCGTCGGAGGCGCCGTGGACCACGCCCCCCGTCACGCCCGCACCGGCGAGCACGCAGGAGAACACGGCGGGATGATGGTCGCGGCCCGCGTTCTCGTTCATCACGGGCGTGCGGCCGAACTCCGTGGCGAGCACGACGAGCGTGGAGTCGAGCAGGCCGCGGTCGGCGAGGTCGTCGAGCAGGGCGCTCATGCCACGATCGAGGTCCGGCCCCTTCTCCGACATGCTCTCGGCGAGGTCGCGGTGCATGTCCCAGCCGCCGAGCTCCACCTCGACGCAGCGCACGCCCGCCTCGACGAGCCGCCGCGCGAGCAGGCAGCCGAGCCCGAAGGACGAGTCGCCGTAGCGCGCGCGCACCGCCGGCTTTTCCCGCGCGATGTCGAAGGCCTCGAGGTCGACGCTCCCCATGAGCCGCACGGCGTCGCGATACAGCTGGTTGTAGGACTCGAGCTGCGGGCCGCGGTGCCGCTGCTTGAAGTCGCGGTCGATCCGGTCGGCGAGGGCGAGCCGCCGCTCGAAGTCCTTCTCCGAGAGGTAGCCGGGACGCGTCGTGTTCTCGAGGCCCGCCGATGGGTCGGCGACCGGGACGGGCGTGACCGCCGGATCGAGGAAGCCCGCGCCGGGATGGTTGTTGCCGTTGCCCACGAGCACGTAGCCGGGAAGATCCTTGCTGAGCTTCCCCAGCGCGTGGAGCGCCCACGACCCGAAGGCGGGATGCCGGATGCTCGCCAGCATCGGATAGGCCGTCCGCATGAGGTAGGCGCCCTGTTCGTGCGCACCGGTCTCCGTGCCCATGGAGCGGATGACCGCGAGCCGCTCGGATCGGGCTGCGAGCCGTTCGAGGGTCTCGCCGAAACGCACGCCCGGCGTCTTCGTGGCGATCGCCCCGGTCTCGCCGGCCTCGTCTCGGCCCGGCTTCGGGTCGAACGTGTCGAGGTGGCTCATCGCCCCCTGCATCATCAAATAGATGACGTGCTTGGCCCGCGCCCGCGGCGCGGCGGCCATGGCGAGCCGCGCGTCGAGGGCGGGCATGAGGCCGACGCCGAACGCCGTCCGCGCGATGCGGCCGAGCAGCGTGCGGCGTTCGAACGGCCGACCCAGGGTCGGCTCGTCACTGGATGAAGAGAAATTCACGGGTGTTGAGCAGGGCCCAGATGAGGTTGCCACAGCCGACGGCCGGCGTGGACGCGGTCCGGAGTTCGTGCAGCGCGGCGGCGCGGTCGGACGCGGAGGGTCGGTGCGAGAGGACCGCGAGGAACACCACGTCCACCGCCTCGGTCGTCGGGTGCGACATCACCTCGTCGTAGATGACCGAGCCGCGTTCGAGCATGGCGTGCGTGATGGGGCCGTTGAACATCGCGAGGATCTGCGGCACGGTGGCCGTCGTCCGGCCACCCTCGATCGACTCCCGATCGCTCTGGCCGAACTGCCGACGCCCCTGCCGCTCGGGCATTTTCTCCGGCAGTTCGCTCGCCTTGACACCGAAGACGACCTACGGCGACGTGGAGGCGGCCTACCGGCGGTTCACCGACACCTACGGCCGGGCCGCCTACCAGCGTCACCTCCAGACGGAGTATGGCTACCACGGCCAGGTGCTCGTGCGGGCGAGCGAACTGCCGACGCC
>JBJTBO010000374.1:0-4140 GCA_046091445.1 Planctomycetaceae bacterium
GTGCACGATGCGGGCTGGCAGATGATGCAGACCGGCCGACGGTTCACGGGCGGCATCCACACGCCGCATGCCGGCAGCGTGGCCGACCACCTGCTCGGTCGTCGCAGCGACCTGCCCGCCTTCGTCGTGCTCCCCCAGCTGATGGGACGCGGCGGCGGCAACCTGCCCAACGGGCAGGCAGGAGGGTTTCTCGGCAAGGCGCACGATCCGTTCGCGCTCATGGCGGATCCGTCCCAGCCCAACTTCAAGGTGCCCGACCTGCTGCCCCCCGACCAGATCGGAGTCACCCGGCTCGACCGGCGGCGGAAGATGCGTGACGTGGTCGATGCCACGACGCGGGCCTTCGAGGCGAGCGAGGATGCCCGGCTGCTCGACGACAACTTTCAGGCGGCGTACCGCCTCATGACGAGTTCCCAGGCCCGCGAGGCCTTCGACCTGTCGCGCGAGCCCGAGGCCGTGCGGGAGCGGTACGGGATGAACCGGTTCGGCCAGTGCTGCCTGCTCGCCCGACGACTCGTCGAGAGCGGCGTGCGGTTTGTCACGATCAACACGTTCCTCACCGTGTTCGACGAGATCACGTGGGACATCCACGGCTCGAAGCCGTTCACGTCGATCGAGGGCATGAAGGACATCGTCTGCCCGATGTACGACCAGGCCTACTCCGCGCTCATCGAGGACCTCCACACGCGGGGACTGCTCGACGAGACGCTCGTCGCGGGCCTGGCCGAGTTCGGCCGCACGCCCAAGGTCAACCCCGCCGGCGGTCGCGATCACTGGCCGCAGTGCTTCACCTGCTCCTTCGCCGGCGGCGGTGTGAAGGGGGGCCGGGTCGTGGGAGCGAGTGACACGATCGGCGGCTTCCCCGCGGAGCGGCCCGTCGGCCCCGGTGACGTCGTGGCGACGATCTTCCAGTCACTCGGCCTCGACCACACGAGCCACCTCCCCGGCCCGGCGGGCCGCCCGTTCGCGCTGACCGACTTCGGCACCGAGCCGATCCGCGAACTCTTCGCCTAGCGTCCGGGTGCCCGCCGTCCGTCCCCGTTCGGAGCGACTCGATGCCCGTCTCACGCAGCGTCAGGTCCGTCGTCTCATGTGGATTCGTGATCGGCGCCGTCGCGGGGCTCGCGCTCCCCGCAGCAGCCGAGCCGGCGGCCGCCGGCGTGGCGGAAGCCCCCGCGCCGAGCTTCCTCCTCGATGTCGTGCCGATCCTGTCGAAGGCGGGCTGCAACGGCGGCGGGTGCCACGGTGCGCTCGCCGGCAAGGGAGGCTTTCGCCTGTCGCTCTTCGGCTACGACCCGGCGAGCGACCATCTCACGATGACGCGGGAGGCCCGCGGCAGGCGGGTCGATCTGGCGGAGCCCGGCGCGAGCCTGATCCTCACGAAGCCCCCCCCCGCGCTGCCGCACAAGGGGGGCAGGCGGCTCGACGTCGACGGCCACGACTACCGCATCCTCGCGGCGTGGATCGCCGCCGGCTGCCCCGGGCCGGCCGCGGACGAGAAGCAACTCGTCGGCATCGACCTCACACCGGCGGAGTCGACGGCGGCGCCCGGCGCCTCCGTGCCGCTCACGGTGACGGCACGCTACGACGACGGATCGAGCCGCGACGTCACGCGGTGGGCCCGGTTCACGTCGGCCGACGAGACGGTCGCGTCGGTGGGAGGAGACGGCGTCGTCGCGGTCGTGGGGCATGGCGCCGGCGCGGTCACGGCGTGGTTCTCCTCCCAGATCGCCGTCGGCCGCGTGATCGCACCCTTTCCGAACGAGGTGCCACCGGAGACGTTCACGAAAGCCCCCCGTGCCAACGTCATCGACGACCTCGTGCTCGCGCAGCTCGAGAAGCTGCGCCTCGTGCCGTCCCCGCGTGCCGCCGACACGACCTGGGTCAGGCGGGCGTACCTCGACACGATCGGCCGTCTCCCGTCGCCCGAGGAGGTCAAGACGTTCCTCGCCGACACGTCGCCCGGGCGGAATGCGCGCACCGTCGATCTGCTCCTCGCCCGGCCGGAGTTCGTGGACTACTGGACGTACAAGTGGTCCGACGTACTGCTCGTGACCGGCTCGAAGCTGCGTCCCGCGGCGGTCGATGCCTACTACCGCTGGATCCGTGACCGGGTGGCGGAGAACACGCCGTGGGACCGGCTCGTGCGCGAGGTCGTCACCGCCCGCGGCTCCAGCCTCGAGAACGGCGCGACGAACTACTTCGCCGTGAACCAGGATCCCGAGACGCTTGCCGAGAACGTGAGCCAGGCCTTCCTCTCGCTCTCGATCGGCTGCGCGAAGTGCCACAACCACCCGCTCGAGAAATGGACCAACGACCAGTACTACGCCTTCGCCAACCTGTTCGCGCGCGTCCGGGCGAAGGGCTGGGGGGGCGACGGTCGCAACGGCGACGGGCTGCGCACCCTGTACGTCGAGACGCGCGGCGATCTGCTGCAGCCGCGCACGGGTCGGCCGCAGCCCCCGGCACCCCTCGACGGCACGCCGCTCCCCGTCGACGACCCGACCGATCGCCGCGAGGCGCTCGCCGACTGGCTCACGTCGCCCGCCAACCCCTACTTCACCCGCGCGATCGTCAACCGCGTGTGGGCCAACTTCCTCGGAATCGGCCTCGTCGATCCGGTCGACGACCTGCGTGCCACCAACCCGGCGAGCAACGAGCCCCTGCTCGCGGCGCTCGCGGCGTTCACGGTCGAGCACGGCTACGACCTCAAGCCGCTCATGCGGCTGATCATGCTGTCGGAGACCTACGCCCGTTCCGCCGAGCCGGTCCCGGGCAACGTCGCCGACCGCCGCTGGTTCGCGCGGGCCTACCCGCGGCGGCTGATGGCCGAGGTGCTGTCCGACTGCATCGCCGACGTCACCGGGGTCCACGACGCCTACACGGAGGTCGCGCTCAACGACGGCTCGACCGAGAAGCTCCCCAAGGCGTACGACACCGACACCCGCGCCGTGCAGCTGCGCGACTCGGCGGTCAAGAACGCCTTCCTCAAGACGTTCGGCCGCAACGCCCGCGACATCACCTGCGAGTGCGAGCGGTCGAATCAGCCGAGCCTCGTGCAGGTGCTCAATCTCGCCAACGGGCCGACGCTCAACGACAGGCTCGCCGCCAAGGCCGGAAGGATCACGCAGATGCTCGCGACCGAGCCGGAGCCGCCGGCGCTCGTGACCGATGCCTGGTGGCGGTGCCTCGGACGCCCGCCGACCGACGCCGAGCGGAAGCCGTTCGAGGAGATGCTCGCAGCCGTCCCGGCGGCGGAGCGCCGCGAGATCGTCGAGGACATGTACTGGTCCCTGCTCACGAGCCGGGAGTTCCTGTTTCGGCACTGAATGCCGTCCGATCACCGGCGTCACGAGCACGTCTCGGCCGCCATTCACACCTGATGCCCACGTCCGGCGGCGTGCGCCGCCCACGACACGGCGGCACCCACGCCCGGGAAACGGATGAGCACCTGCACACGCATGGAGCACACGCATGGAGAAGGAGGCGAGGGCCATGATCGTTCGAGCCACACCCCGGACTGACGGCGACCGACTGCGACACGATGGGCGGCCGGGCGTGGGGGCGTTCGCGGCCGCATGGCGTGCCGTCGTCCTGGCAGCCCTCGTGGGGGTCGTGCCGGCCGTCGTGCCGGCCGCGCCCAACTACGAGCGCGACGTCGTGCCGATCCTCCGCACGTACTGCGCCGGCTGTCACAACGACGCCGACAAGGAAGGCGAACTCTCCGTGGAACGGTTCGCCTCACTGCGGAAGGGGGGCGCCGAGTCGGGCGATCCGGTCACGGCAGGCGACCCCGACGCGTCCGTCATGCTCCGGCGGATCGCGAGCACCGCGGCCGACCACATGCCACCGGCCGACGAGCCCCAGCCCTCGACCGCCGATGTGGCCGTGCTGCGGGAGTGGATCACCGCGGGTGCGCCCGGTCCGGCGGTCGATGCATCGCTGCTCGACACGCTCGTCGTGCCCACGCTCCCCGCCTATGCCGGACGACTGCCCATCACGGCGCTCGCGATCTCGCCGGACGGCACGCGTGCCGCCGTCGCCCGCGGCCGCACCCTCACGATCCACGACCTCGCCGCGGCAGGCGGAGGCGACCTCGCCGCGGCTCCGGTCGTCGCGTCGCTCGACGACCTGCCGGGG
>JBJTBO010000375.1:0-3676 GCA_046091445.1 Planctomycetaceae bacterium
CGGATGCCGCCCGGCATCCCGTTCATCGTCGGCAACGAGGCCGCCGAACGCTTCTCGTTCTACGGCATGAAGACGATCCTCGTCATCTTCATGACCCAGTACCTCCACACGGCGGCGGGCGGACCGGACTACATGTCGGAAACCGAGTCCCGGGAGTGGATGCACCTGTTCGTGGCCGGAGCCTACCTTGTCCCCGTGATCGGCGGCATCGTCGCCGACGCGTTTCTCGGCAAGTATCTCACGATCATCCTGCTGTCTCTCGTCTACTGTGCGGGGCATCTCTGCCTCGCCTTCATGGACGGCCCGCGGTCGTTCCTCGAGACCACGCTCGAGCCCCGCGGCTGGCTCCTCGCCGGGCTCCTGCTCATCGCGCTGGGCTCCGGCGGCATCAAGCCGTGTGTGTCCGCCCACGTCGGAGATCAGTTCGGTCAGTCGAACCGCCACCTGCTGGAGCGCGTCTCCGGCTGGTTCGCCTTCGCGATCACCGTCGGCTCCTTCCCCTCGACCCCGCAGACGCGGTGGCTGCGGGCCCGGGCGGGGCCGGGCTGGGCGTTCGGCGTGCCCGGCATTCTCATGGCGATCGCGACCCTCGTGTTCTGGCTGGGACGGCATCGCTTCGTGCACGTCCCGCCGCGCGGCACCGCATTCTTCGCCGAGACCTTCTCGTGGGAGGGGCTGGCCGCCATCGCGCGACTCGTGCCGCTCTACCTGCTGGTCGCGGTGTTCTGGTCCCTCTTCGACCAGTCGGGCGGCGCGTGGGTGCAGCAGGCGCAGCAGATGAACCGCACGTTCCTCGGCGTGGAGTGGCTGGAGAGCCAGATCCAGGCGGTCAATCCGCTGCTCGTTCTCGCCTTCATTCCGCTCTCGAGCCTGGTCGTCTATCCCGCCCTCAGCCGCCTCTTCGAGCCCACCCCGCTCCGCAAGATCCTCATCGGCTTCACGCTCGCGGTCGTGTCGTTCGTCATCGCGGCCTACGCCCAGCGGCGCATCGACACCGCGGCCGCCGACTTCACGCGCAGGATCGCGCCGCTGACGGCGGCCGGCGGGCAGGGCCTCGATCGGCCGGCCACGCTCGCGGCGCTGCGGACCGCGGGGCTCAACGCGCTCGCCGACGACGTGGAACGGGCCCTGGATGCGGGGGGCGATCCGGCAGCGCCGCTGTCGGCCGCGGGCATCGTGGTGACGCGCGACGGCGAGCGGGTACGGGCCGCCTGGCCGAGCGTGGGCTGGCAGCTCGCGGCCTTCGTCGTCATCACCGCGGCGGAGATCCTGATCTCCATCACCTGCCTCGAGTTCAGCTACACCCAGGCGCCGACGCACATGAAGTCGCTCGTGATGAGCGTCTACCTGCTGAGCATCTCGCTGGGCAACCTGTTTACGGCGGTCGTCAACGCGGTCATGCGGGACGCCGACGGCCGCTCCACGCTCGCCGGCGAGTCGTACTACTGGTTCTTCGCCGCCTGCATGGCCGCGGCGACGGTGCTGCTGGTGCCGGTCGTGTGGTGGTACCGTCCGCGCGAGTATCTGCAGACGGAGGAGGCGGCATGAGCGGGCACCACGGCGGCCCGGGTGACCGCCGTGCGTCACGACGCGTCGAGCGTCGCGAGACCAGCGTCCCGTTGACCTGCGACGGCACCGGCGGCTAGAGTCCCCGCCACGGCGAGCCGCTCCGCACGCCGCGTCCCCACGTGAGCGCGTTCGTGCACCAGGTCGCTTCGTCCACGCTGACGGGGGCCGCCGGCCCCTTGCGTCTCGCCGGCCCCTTGCGTCTCGCCGGATCGTCCGTCAGCCGGCTCGCACGACTGGTCGAGGTACGGGAGACCCACGTCGGTCGGGGTGTCTTCGCCCGGGTCGCGATGCGGCGAGAACTCGTCATCGCGGAGGTGGGGGGCGAGGTGCTCGACGAGCATCCGGAGGACTCGAGCTACGTCATGGAACTCGCGAGCGGCAGGCTGCTCGAGCCGTGCGCACCGCTGCGGTTCGTCAACCACAGTTGCGACCCCAACTGCGAACTCTTCTACTGGTGGGACGAGCAGGAGGGCACGGAGGAGGACCGCCTGTGGCTGCAGACGATCCGCCCGATCGCTCCCGGGGAGCAGCTGGTGATCGACTACGCCTGGCCGGCCGATGCGGCGATCCCCTGCCGGTGCGGGGCCCCGCAGTGCCGGGGCTGGATCGTCGATCCGGCGGAGCGTCACCTGCTGCCGGAACCACCGGCGTCGGACGGATGACCCCGGCGACCGCTCCCGGCCGGCGCCGCGGCCTGCAATGGGCCCTGGTGGTATCGCTGACGGCGCTCGCCGGCTGGGGCATCTCCCGCCTGCGGATCGACGACGACCTGCGATCCCTGCTCCACGATTCCTCGACCGACCTCCGCGCGCTCGAGGAGGTCGAGGCGACCTTCGGCGGTCCGGACCGGGACTGCGTCGTGCGCGCGACCGCACGCACGGGCGACCTGTTCGACGCCGCACCGCTGGCGGAGCTGCGCGACGTCGTGGCGCGGCTCGCCACCGTCGACGGCGTCGAGGAGGTGCAGTCGAACTTCGACGTCCGCCGCGAAGGCGTGGCGGGGGGGCTGCTGCCGGTGATCCCGCACCGCCGCGACGGACTCGATGCCGAGGCACGTGCGGCGGCGAAGGCCCGCGCGGCCCGCCACCCGCTCGTCGCGGGTCACCGCCTCTCGGCTGACGGCGACGCGTCGCTCGTCGTTGTCCGGCTGGCCGCCGATGCCGATCAGCCGCGACGGGTGCGCGACGTCATCGACGGACTCGAGCAGGCGCTCGCCGAGGCGGCCACGGCGGCCCCGACGCTCGACCTTCAGCTCACCGGCATGCCGGCGCTCCGGGAGCAGGCGGCGCGGGCTCTGGGTCGGGACATGCTCGTGTTCAACGGGCTCGGACTTGCCTTGGCGGTGGTCCTGTCGGCCGTGGCCGCACGCAGCGTGCGCGCGACCGTCGTCGCCTCCCTGCCGCCCTTCCTCGGCGCCGTGTGGGCGCTCGGCGTGCTCGGGCTCGTCGGCGCCCCGGTCAACATCCTCACGTGCGTCGTGCCGTCGCTGGCGCTGGTCGTCGGCACGTGCGACTCGATCCACTTCATCGAGGACATGCGGCGCAGCGCGCGGCGGGGCGTCGATCCGCTGGCCGCGTCGTCCCACGCCGTCAGACGCGTGGGCCGGGCCTGCGGGCTCACGAGCCTCGTGACGGCGATCGGGTTCGCGTCGCTGTCGGTCGCCCGGATCGACGCGGTGCGCACCTTCGGCATCGTCGCGGCGATCGGGGCCCTCGCGAGCTTCGCCGCGGTGTCGCTCTTCACCCCGCTGATCGCCTCGAGCCGATTCTGCAGCGGTGCCGGCCTCGGGAGGTCGAATCGCCGCGTGGGTCGCATCGCCTCCCTGCTGACGGCGTTCTCGGTGCGCCACGCCCGCCCGCTCGTCGCCGTCGCGGTGGTTGCCACGCTCCGGCTGGCCCTCGGGGGCTCGGGCCTCGAGGCCGACAATCGCGTGACCGACTCGCTGCCGCGTGGCACGCCCGCGAGGGCCCGCGACGCCGACTTCGGCGGGGCGATGGGGTTCGACGTGGTGGTCGGCTGGCCGGAGGAGATCGACTGGCGTGACGGGGTCGTCCTGGCGTCGCTCGACGGCGTCCACGACGTGCTGGAGGACGCCGGAGGCATCTCG
>JBJTBO010000376.1:0-7733 GCA_046091445.1 Planctomycetaceae bacterium
CAGCGGCACGATCACCGCAGCGAGCCCCGCCCACGCCGGGGAGCCCGAGCCATCCCCGTCGGTCGCGACGGCCGACACCTGGTCGACCCGCGCGAGCCAGAGCGTCGCCCGCTCCCGGACGAGGGCGTCGCGAAGCCCGGCGGGCGGCTGGTCGGCGGCGACCACCGAGGCCTGGATGCCGAGGAGCGGGCCACCGTGCATCCCGAGCGTGTCGTGCAACGGGTCGCCGAGCGCCAGCGAGGTCACGAGCCGGTCGCCGCGGCGCAGGAGCACGCACCCGTCGAAAGCCTCCGCCGTGGCCGCGGCGGCCGCGGCATCGACCTCCGGCGGGAGTCCGACACCGCGGATGCCGGCCATCCGCCGGCGCACCGCCTCCGCGGCAAGTTCCTGGATCGCCAGCCGGGCCTCCCCCGGAGGCGTGCCCACCGGCAGCGGTCGGCCGACCGTGAGCGTGACGGATCGTCTCAGTCGCCACGGGCCGCCCTGACGCTGGCGGCGGATGCCCTTCGTGAAATAGCGGCCCTCGGAGAACGACAGTTGGCTGCCCCAGAGACCGTCGATCGAGGCGGGCACGATCGGCGCCTCGACCCGCGAGAGCAGCCACTCGAGGCCGCGCTTGAACCCGAGCAGCTGGCCGTTCCGGGAGATGCCGCCCTCGCAGAAGATGCCGACGCAGTCTCCCTCCGTGAGCCCCGTCTGGATCGTCCTGAGCGCGCGGCCGATCGACTTCGGCTTCGGATCGAAGAGGATGAACCGCCACTGGTCCGAGAGCATCCGCAGGAACCTCCCGCGGATGTTGGGACCGTACACGACCATGCGCACCGGACGCGGTGCCGACATCGGCAGCAGGAATCCGTCGAGCCAGGAGAGATGGTTGGCCACGATGACCGCGGCACCGTCCTTCGGCAGCAGCCGCTCGTCGTGGACGCGGTATCGCCAGACCGTGCGGACGATCGAGCCGACGAAGAACCGCAGCGAGGCCCGCGGCGCGGCGTAGACCGCGCCGGCGGTGGCGATGAGGGAGGTGCAGGCGAAGATGCCGAAGATCGCCCGGGCCGAGAGGAGCGGTCGTACCGCCTCCCCGGCTTCCGCGCCCACGGGCATGCGGAGGAATCCGTAGAGCAGCGACGCCACGAACATGCCGGCGAAGGTGAGGAGATTGGTCGATGCGAGCACGGCACCGCGGCGGGCCGGCGGGCTCTGTTCCTGGAGACAGGCCTCCAGCGGAACGTCGAACAGGCCCGCTCCGACACCGAGGACCGCCAGCCAGACGATCGCGCCGGCGAGCCGCGACCACGCGGCCATCCCGCCGTCGAAGAAGCCGGTCGGCTGCCAGGATAGCGCCAGGCAGGCGATCGTCATCACGACGCCGCCGAGCGGAACGAGGCCGAGATCGACCTGGGAACCGGGGTCGATTCCGCGCGTCGAGAGCCGGCCCGCGAGCATGCTGCCGAGACCGATGCCGCCGACCAGCGCCACGAGGAGTGGCACGATCTGGGCCTGGCTCGTCGCACCCGACTCGACGGCGAACTGGTCGACGTTCAGCTGCGCGACCGCCGCAAGCGCCCAGAAGCACACGATGCCGGCGGCGGCGCCCGCCAGCCTGGCTGCCCGGGCGAGGGCGGCGAGGTCGCGCCACGTGTGAGCCAGAACGTTCCATGGAGGCGCCGCCGAGGGGTCGGCAGGAGCCGCGGCCGGCAGCCGCAGCGACGCACGCCACCCCACCACCGCCACGCCCCCGAGCGCGACGGCGGTCGCCAGGGCTCCCGTGATCGGCGGTGATGCCGCCGACGCGTCCCCGACGGGTGTGATGTCGGCGAGCCAGTTGCCCCCCGCCATGCCGACGAGTGTCGCGGCGAGGGATGCCATGGCGAAGATCCCGTTGCCGCGCGAGAGATCGCCGGTCGGCAGCATCTCGGGAATCGTGCCGAAGAGGCTCGGGGCGATGAGCGCGGACTGCAGGCCGATCAGGCCGACCGTTCCCAGCAGCAACCACAGGCCGAGCGGCAGTCCGGCCAGGGACGGTCCGGAGGCCACACCCCACGCGACCACGGCAGCCGCTGCGGCGACGATCGCGATTTCCGCGAACTTGCCCGCGACGAGGACCGTCCTCTTGGCGAAGCGATCGGCGAGCCATCCCGCCAGCCACGCGAAGAGCACGAACGGGAGGACGTACCCGGCGGTGCCGACCGTGAGAACCAGTGCCGTGCCACCGGCCCCGGCCGCCCGCTTTCCGAGGCCGATGACGAGCCAGCGCAGGAGATTGTCGTTGAGGACCGTGAGCACCCGGACCACGAGGAGCGACCCGAAGCCGCGAGTGACGGCGGGAGGGGGGTCTGTGGATGGGGCGTCTGGCACGCGATGGGCTCGTGAGGGGTGCACGGGGTAGGCCCCGTCGAACACCAACTGTCGGGCGGCACCGATCCCTGCGCGAGCCGGGAAAACGGCGTGCATCGCCCCCCGAGTCGCGCCCCAACCACCCAGCTTCACCCCGTCGGTGAGCGACTTTGCGGGCGGTTTGCACGAGACCCTCAGGCCTGCGTATTCTCCATCGAAGGCGTCCCGATCAACAAGCACAACCCGCCCAGCGTCCCGCGGAGGTCCCTGCACCATGCTGCCGTTCTCCAAGCCGACCACCTGCTCGACATGGCCTCGGCGGCTCCTCGGCGTCGCAGCGACGCTCATCGGCCTCCTCGTCGCGGCACCCGCGAACGCGCAGGTGGTCTATTACTCGGCGCTGCGACCGGTCGTGGCGGCGCCCGTGGTGGCGGCTCCCGTCGTCGCCGCGCCGATGGTGACGACGCCGGTCATCGCGGCGCCGACCTACGTCGCGAACTACACGCCCGCCGGCAACTACGCGGCGGTCACCGCGTTCTCGCCGCCCGTCATGGCACCGACCGCAGGCGTGGCGGTCACCTCCTATTACGCGCCCTCGTACACGCCGGCCTACGCCCCGGCTGCGACGGTCGCCTACTACGCGCCGGCACCCGTGGCGGCCGCACCCGTCGTCGCCGCCCCCGTCACGGCGTACTACGCTCCGGTGCCGGTCGTCGGCCAGCTCTATCGTCGCGGGCCGCTGGGCGTGTACCGCCCCGTGCGATCGGCCTACATGATCGGGTACTGACGCCGGACTGCGACGGGTCGCGTAGGATCGCCCCGTGGCGGCGTCGCCGCGAGAAGGCTGGCGTTTCTTGACCGCCTGCATGCGCTTCCTATAGTACGGGGGTTGTGGCCGTTCCTCGGCCTGCCCGTCCGGCCTGGCCGAGGGCGGCGAGCGGGCCGTGGCTTCAAGATGGCCCGGGAAGCGGTTGATGACGCGGACCGTCACGATCATCGGTGCTGGTCCGGGGGGACTTGCCTCGGCGATGCTCCTGGCCCGGGCGGGCTTGAAAGTGCGGGTGCTCGAGAGGCTCGCGGTCCCCGGGGGACGGACGAGCACGATCACCACGCCGGCAGGATTCCGGTTCGACCTCGGGCCGACGTTTTTCCTCTACCCCCGCGTCCTCGAGGACATCTTTTCCGCCTGCGGCTACGACCTCCGCAGCGAGGTGGAGATGGTGCGGCTCGACCCGCAGTACCGGCTCATGTTCGGGGCCGGCGGCGAGTTGCAGTGCACGCCCGATCTCGAACGGATGGAGGCCGAGGTTCGCCGGATTTCGCCTGGCGACGCCGGCTCGTTCACTCGGTTCATGGAGGCGACGCGGGCGAAGTTCGCCCGCTTTGCCCCGTTTCTCGAGCAGCCATTCGAGAGCTGGCGGGATCTCGCGTCGCCCGACCTGCTGCGGCTCGTGCCGATGCTCAAGCCGTGGCGGAGCCTCGATGCCGAACTCGGGACTTTTTTCTCCGACGAGCGGGTGCGGCTGGCCTTCACGTTCCAGTCCAAGTATCTGGGCATGTCGCCGTTTCGCTGCCCGAGCCTCTTCTCGATCCTGTCGTTTCTCGAGTACGAGCACGGCGTCTTCCATCCCATCGGCGGCTGTGGCGCCGTGTCGACGGCGATGGCTCGCATCGCCACCGAGATGGGCGTCGAGATCCTGTACGAGGAGCCTGTCGAGTCGCTCGAGTTCGCGGGCCGGCGGGTCGTCGCCGCGATCACGCCCTCCGGGCGGCACGAGGCCGATGCGACGATCGTCAACGCGGACTTTGCCCGGAGCATGACCCGCCTCGTGCCCGATCGCCTGCGGCGTCGCTGGAACGACCGGCGAATCGCGGGACGTCGATTCTCCTGTTCGACGTTCATGCTCTACCTCGGCATCGAGGGGCGGTACGACGACGTGCCGCACCACACGATCTACCTCTCGACGAACTATCGGGAGAATCTGGTGGACATCGAGCGACGGCACGTGCTCTCGCGCGACCCGTCGATGTACGTGCAGAACGCCTGCGTGACCGACCCGTCCCTCGCTCCGCCCGGCATGAGCACGCTCTATCTCCTCATTCCCGTCACGCATCGTCATCCCAACGTCGACTGGCGGCGGGAAGGTGCCGCGTACCGGGAGGTGGCGCTCGATCAGGTGGAGCGGATCGGGATCTCGGGGGTGCGGGAGCGGATCCGGTACGAGCGGATGATCACGCCCGACGACTGGCAGGATGACTACGAGATCTACCGCGGGGCCACGTTCAACCTGTCGCACGACCTCGGACAGATGCTGCACATGCGGCCTCACAACCGCTTCGAGGACATCGACGGCATGTACCTCGTCGGTGGCGGCACGCACCCCGGTAGCGGACTGCCCGTGATCTACTCGTCGGCGCGGATCACGACCGAGCTGCTCCTCGGCGACCTGGGGGTCGATGCCGGCACGATCCTCCCACGGCGGCCCGACGCGATCGATCCGGCGGATGCGGTGGTGCGGTCGCGGGGCGGAACGGGGGCCGGCCGCGCGCCGGCCGGAGCGGCGTACTGAGCGGCGGGACCGGGAACATTTTCATGGCGACGCGAGACGACGGACGGGTGGTGGTGGTCGGAGGCGGCCTCGGCGGCCTCGCGGCCGCATGCACGCTTGCCGCCCGCGGCTACGCCGTCACGCTGTGCGACAAGAACGCCTGGGTGGGGGGCAAGGCCGCCGTGCTCTCCGAGGCTGGCTTCCGGTTCGACATGGGGCCGACGATCCTCACGATTCCCCGGGTGCTCAAGCGGATCTGGTCGGAGGCGGGCCGCGACCTCGAGTCCGCCCTCGATCTCGTGCCGCTCGATCCGCAGTGGCGCAGTTTCTTCACCGACGGGACGACGCTCGACCTGTCCGCGAACGTGCCGCAGATGCAGCGGGTGCTCGACGACTACGCCCCCGGCACGGAGGCGGGTGCGGGATACGGCCGCTTCATGGAACTCGCCGAGCGGCTCCACCGCCTCTCGAACGAGTTCTTCTTCTGGCGCAGCGTCGGGGGCCTCCGCGACATGTTCGACCCGCGGCGTGGCCTGTCGTTGTCGCTCGTGGGAGAGGTCATCGGGATGCGTCCCGGTCACAGCGTCGCCGGCACCGTGCGGTCGTTCGTCCGGGACGAACGGGCCGCGCAGATGCTCGACCACTTCACGCAGTACGTCGGCAGCGCGCCGGACGAGTCGCCGGCCGTCCTCTGCGGGATCGCCCACATGCAGGCGCACGACGGCGTCTGGTAGCCCCGAGGGGGCACCGGTGCGGTGCCGCGGGCCCTCGCGAGCCTCGCGGTCGACCTCGGCGTGGACATCCGCACCCGCACGCCGATCCGCCGCATCATCGTGGAGGAGGGGCGGGTCCGCGGCGTCGAGACCGCGCGGGGCGAGACGATCCTCGCGGCGGCGGTGGTGAGCAACTCCGACAGCGTACGGACCCACCGCGAACTCCTCGACGCCGGTCCGCGGCAGCGATTCCTCGGTCGCCGTCGCTACGAGCCGGCATGCTCGGGCGTCGTGCTGTATCTCGGTCTCGACAAGCGGTACGAGCAGCTCATCCATCACAACTTCGTCTTCTCGGCCGATCCCCACGAGGAATTCGAGACGATCTATCGGCGCGGCGAGCCCGCGCCGGACCCCACTTGCTACGTCTGCGCGCCGGCGATCACCGAGCCGGAGGTGGCGATCCCGGGTGGCGAGGCGCTGTACGTGCTCGTGCACACGCCCTACCTGCGCCCGCATCACGACTGGTCGAGGATGCTGCCGGAATACCGTCGTCGCATCATCGACAAGCTGGAACGCACGGCCGGCCTGCGGGATCTCGAGCGTCATATCGTGTTCGAACGGGCGCTCACGCCCCAGGACATCCACGACCGCTACCACGTGCTCGACGGTGCGATCTACGGCCTCGCGAGCCACGGCCGGTTTCTCGGCGCGTTCAAGCCCTCGAACCGCTCGCCCGACGTGGAGGGGCTCTACCTCGCGGGCGGCTCGGCCCATCCCGGCCCCGGCATGCCCATGGTGCTCATGTCGGGATGGATCGCGGCCGACTGCGTCGACCAGGATCAGCTCGTCCCGCGAGCATCGACGACGCGACCGGCCCCGTGCGTCGTCTAGCTGTCCGTGGACAAAGCCCTCCATGGCCTTGCCCAGCCGCGAGAACCAACTGCCGCCGTTCTCGCACGCGATGTACGGCTGGTTCATGTGGTACGTCCGGGGCTACCTGCGCCGGCATTTTCACGCCGTGCGGGTCCTCCGCGGCGCGGAGGGCGGGGAGGCATTTCCCGAGGTCGGCGACGAGCCCGTGATGCTCTGCACGAACCATCCGGGCTGGTGGGATCCGCTCGTCTTCCTGACGCTCGGCCAGCGGTTCGCGCCGCAACGGATGAATTACGGGCCGATCGAGGCGAAGGCCCTCGGCAAGTACGGCTTCCTCGAACGCATCGGCTTCATCGGCATCGAGCCGGGCACGTGGCGCGGCAGCGCCCGCTTTCTGCGCATGGCCCGCGCCGCCGCGCCGCGCGGCGACGTGTTCTTCTGGGTCACCGCGCAGGGCAGTTTCACCGATCCACGCGTGCGGCCGACGGTGATCCGGCCGGGGATCGGTCATGCGGTCGCGGCCGCCGCCGGAGGTCTCGTGGTCCCGTTCGCGGTGGAGTATCCGTACTGGAACGAGCGCCTGCCCGAGGCGCTCGCGGCGTTCGGTCCCCCATTCCGCGTCGCCGACGCGCCGGAGCGATCGGCCGACGAATGGACCGCCGAATGGGCCGGCGCGCTCGAGGCGACGCCGGACCGTCTCGCGGCCGCGGCGATCGGGCGGGACCCTGACGCGTTCGTCACGGTCATTTCCGGTCGCGTCGGCGTCGGCATGGCGTATGACGGGATGCGCCGGATGCGGGCCTGGTGGCGGGGCGAGCGCTTCGACCCGTCGCACGGTGGGACGGGGCGGGAGCGGGAGTCATGAGCCTCGCCGGCGACGCCGCATCCATGCCGACCATGCTGCTCCTCGGCGGCGCCGTTGCGGGCCTCGTGCTCGCGGCGATTCCCGCGGTCCTGACGCTCGCCAATCTGCCGCGGTTCAGCCGCGCGCCCCGCTCCGGCCGGGCTCCCGCGGGCGGCGTGGAGGGGGGCAGCGCTAACGGCCCGGCCGTTTCGGTACTCGTGCCGGCACGGACGGAGGCCGCCGCGAGGGCCCGCACGATCTGCCCTGTGCCATCGTCGCTCGAGTCGTCGAGCACGACGAGTTCGAGACGCACGCCCTCGCTCGCAAGCACGTCGCGGCAGAGCCGGCCGATCGCGGCGGCCTCGTTCCGTGCCGGCACGAGGACCGAAACGGCCGGGCCGTTCGCGGTGCCCCCCG